>JAESQP010000052.1 GCA_016765075.1 Gammaproteobacteria bacterium | reverse complement strand
TGGTTGATGACTCCTTGAGATTTTGATTTATCGTAATAATCAACATCAGCTCCCAATTCAATGAGCAACCGCAGTGCTTCAATATTGTTTTCAATCGTCACAACTAAAACGGCCGAACGCCCACGACTATCGACAACGTCAATACTCCCGCCCTCATGTATTATTTGCTGAAGTTGTTTTTTGTCTCCATTTATTGCAGAAGATAGCACCTGATTAAAGGGGTCACTTATTTGATCCATTGCCTGGATATTACATGATACGCTGAGCAAGATGAGCAAACAAAATTTTCTCGAAGTCAGACAAAACTGTATGACTAAAGGGCCTAAAAAAACAACAATAAAATTTCGCACTAAATTTGGCTTTACCTTTCTTACTTTTGCTATGTAGTAGCAAACAATTGCACTGATTATCCAAATAATCGCTGGCACATATGTAGCCATATTAGTTTCTCCACATGCGAAATTAGATTTTTTGAATGACACATAGCGTCGCAAATCATCGACCTCGTAAGTGCTTAAATTACCAGACACCTTTCGAAGTCTTTAACCGCGTTTGTCATGGTGCGCTTTGATAATGAATTCACCTTTTTCTATAGCCTTAAAGGGCTCTGACCCCTTAAATTCTCCGCCTTGAGAGGTAGTTGCAACTCGTGCTGAGTTCCCTGATGGCAGCAGGGCCTTTAATTCAACATCATTAAGGTTATTACACTTCTTTGGTGGAATATGGTCTCGGGACAATTCTCCATAAACACCACAAATCACGCAATGCCCTTTGCCTTGCCCTCGGTTTAATACCCTCTGTCCGAGATTATTAGAAAAATTACCCATGGCTCCGCCCTAAATCTAACGCCTTGCTAAGCGGCGCGCGTTAGCGCGTCCAGTGGAGGCCGTTTTTTGGCCGGAACGATGCTTGAGTAACTTGTTAGATACTATGTTTGGATTTAAAGGTTAACAACACAACCCCTGTTATTACAAAAAATACACCTATAGCATGATAAAAACCAAATGGCTCATTTAAAATTAACACTGCAAGACCGATTGTGATAACAGGACCTAAAGTACCAACTATACCCGTTTGAGCTGCACCAATCTTTAAAATAGCTTCGCTAATCATAAAGCTGGGTATCACTGTACTAATAACGGCAAGCAGCGTAACCCACACCCAAGCAGAATTACTGATTTCCAATGAATTGAACTCAAAAAATATACCATAGAATACAAGCACAAAAACACTCGACACACTCATTGCCAGCGCAGTAAACCAAAGACTACCTATTGCATGAATGACATTTTTACTAAACAAGACATAAAAGGAATAACTCAAGGCTGATAAAAGAACAAACATCACACCCTCAGTTGTTTTTGATGACAGCAATTGCTCACCACCTAATTCTTGGCTAAATATCACCCATAAACCAAAATACGTAAGCAACAGACTAACTATTATTTTTTTATTTAGCGGTGTTTTAAAAAATATTGCACCCAATACCGCAACAAAAATTGGGTAGGTAAATAAGGTCAACCGCTCTAAACTAGCCGTAATACTTTCCAACCCTTTAAGGTCTAGCCATGAAGCTAAAAAGTAACCAATAAAGCCGAGGAACACTATAAATATAAAATTGCTTTTTATGTTAGTAAAAGGCACATCTTTCGACTTGCTAAGAAAAAACACAATAACCAAGTAAATTGGTAGTGAAATAGCCATTCTTAGCATTAGAACACTATTTGTATTTAAACCTTCAGCATACGCTAATTTAATAAAAATTGACTTCAGGGAAAATAAAGCAGTGCCTAAAAATGCAAGAAAAAAACCAATTAATATATCCGTTCTTTGAAGCTTCAACATAGCCTGATTTTTATACTTAACAGCATTTACTTTCCATATTCGATTTGAATTTATAGCTCAATTAAAACTACCAAATTGCCCTTGCATGACCTTCTCGACAGTCGAGACTTTCAGCAAAATACGTGGTTAAGCGAGGACTATTTGGGCAACGTTTTTATCGCAAGCCCGCAACCCTAAAGGGCTTCCTTCCTAACGGCCAAGGAGAGTGGAGTAAGTGTAGACAGCACATTATCAGGACGCGTCATAAAAAGAATACTTTTTCCTCATTCGTTCAACCGTGAACTACTCAGGGCGCATATGGGGGAAAAGCAGGACGTCACGGATAGAGGGTGAATCGGTTAATAGCATGACTAAACGATCTATGCCGATGCCTTCGCCTGCGGTCGGTGGCATACCGTATTCTAGGGCTCTAATATAGTCAGCGTCATAATGCATTGCCTCATCATCACCGGCGTCTTTTTCATTGACTTGTTGTTGGAAGCGTTGTGCCTGGTCTTCCGGGTCGTTTAATTCGGAAAAACCATTAGCCAGCTCTCGGCCACCGACAAAAAATTCGAAGCGGTCGGTAACGAAATCATTGATTTCACTGCGACGTGCTAGCGGTGACACTTCGACGGGGTATTCGGTGATGAAGGTGGGTTGTTTTAATTTGGCTTCAACGGTTTTTTCAAAAATTTCGATTTGTAGCTTACCTAGACCATAAGTATCTTTAAACTTTATTTTTAAACGTTGACAGATCGCACGTGCGCTTTCGATGTTTTCAAGTTCATCAGCACTAATATCATCATTAAGTTTTAAAATAGACTCTTTTATGGTCATACGAGTAAAAGGTTTGCTAAATTCGTAGGTGTCACCTTGATATTCTACCGTAGAGGAACCCAATACGGTTTCTGTCAGGCCACGTAACATCTCTTCAGTCAAATCCATGAGATCGTGGTAATCGGCATAGGCCTGATAAAATTCGATCATGGTAAATTCAGGGTTATGTCGTGTCGACAAACCTTCGTTACGGAAGTTGCGATTAATCTCGAAGACCTTTTCCATACCACCGACAACCAGGCGCTTAAGGTATAACTCTGGCGCAATGCGCAAGAACAACTCCATGTCTAAGGCGTTATGGTGCGTCTTAAATGGACGTGCGGTTGCACCACCAGGAATCACTTGCATCATCGGTGTTTCAACTTCGGTAAAGCGTTTGTCGATGAGAAACTGTCGAATATATTGCACGGTTGCGCTACGCACGCGAAATACTTCGCGCGAAGACTCATTCATAATCAGGTCAACATAGCGCTGGCGATAGCGTGTTTCTTGATCCGCCAGGCCGTGAAATTTCTCCGGCAAAGGACGTAATGCCTTGGTAATCAAACGTAACTCGCTGAGCTTAACTGACAGTTCGCCGGTTTTGGTTTTAAATACAGTGCCTTTGCCTGCGAGAATGTCGCCGATATCCCATTTTTTAAAGGCGTCGTAGACACCTTCTGCCAGTGCTTGTTTTTGCACAAAACATTGTATTTGCCCGGTCATATCTTGCAAATGGGCAAAGCTGGCTTTACCCATGACACGTCGCGTCATCATGCGACCGGCAATGGATACTTCGATACCCTTCTCTTCAAGCGCTTCTTTATCTAACTCGCTATAGGCATCAAACAAATCGCCTGCCAAGGCATCACGCTTAAAATCGTTAGGATAGGCCTGGCCTGCTTGGCGCATTTGATTGAGCTTTTCTCTGCGTTGTGCAATTTGTTCATTTTCGTCAAGATCAGACATTTTATAATCCACTTTTGAGACTGGCTTCGATAAAATTATCGAGATCACCATCGAGCACGGCTTGGGTATTGCCCGTTTCAACGCCGGTACGTAAATCTTTGATGCGTGATTGATCTAAAACATAAGAGCGAATCTGGCTACCCCAGCCAATATCTGACTTACTATCTTCTACTACTTTTTGATCGGCATTGCGTTTTTGTATTTCCAATTCATACAACTTTGCTTTGAGCATTTTCATCGCTGTGGCTTTATTTTTATGCTGCGAGCGGTCGTTTTGGCACTGTACCACGGTGTTCGTCGGCAAATGGGTAATACGAATTGCTGACTCAGTTTTATTGATATGCTGGCCACCGGCGCCACTGGCACGATAGGTGTCGATACGCAAATCAGCCGGGTTAATATCAATGTCGATATCATCATCAACTTCGGGTGAAACGAACACCGCAGCAAACGAGGTATGGCGACGATTACCCGAATCAAACGGTGATTTACGCACTAAACGATGGACGCCGGTTTCAGTACGTAACCAGCCAAAGGCATGGTCGCCGGTAAATTGAACTGTCGCTTGTTTGATGCCGGCGACATCACCTGCTGACACTTCTATCAGTTCGGTTTTGAATTCGCGGCGCTCGCCCCAGCGCAGATACATACGTAATAACATCTCGGCCCAATCTTGTGCTTCGGTGCCGCCGGAGCCAGCTTGTATGTCTAAAAAGGCGTTGTTGGGGTCCATTTCACCGGAGAACATGCGGCGAAATTCAAGTTTGGCCAGGCGCTCTTCTAATTCGTCAAGATCAGTTTCAACGGAGTCAACGGAGTCTTGATCCTCTTCTTCGGCAGCCAGTTCCAGTAATTCCAGGCTGTCATCGAGCACCGAGCCAAGATCGCCCAGAGTGTTGACGACTTGCTCTAGCTGCGAGCGTTCTCGACCCAAGGCCTGTGCTCGCCCGGCATCGTTCCAAATTTCGGGCTGTTCTAATTCGCGGCTGACTTCGACCAATCTCTCTTGCTTTTGCTCATAGTCAAAGATACCCCCTGAGGGAGTGACTACGGTCTTGCATGTCTTTGATACGACGTGTGATGAGGTTGATTTCAATCATTACCAAGCCTTAATAAAAGCGCGCATTCTACAGTAAACGGTTAGTCTATGGGATCTCAGGGCTAATATGATTAATCAGTAATTGCGCTGTGCATTGACCACGATACTCGTTAACATCCAGCTTATAGGCAGCACGAACACGCTTAACGCCCTCTGGCCAATCTTCATCCGTTGTATTAAAAGCAATTGCTTCAATAGTTGTATCCGCACCAAGGCTGCGCAGTGTCATTTTAAGGTGATTATTGCCCACAATGCGTTTTTGTACGAGCTCAAACCTGCCATCAAATAAAGGCTCAGGAAAATGCTGTCCCCATGGCCCAGCGTGGCGCAAGACCTCGGCAAAATCAAGATTAAGGTCCGACTCATCTAGTTCACCATCGCTATGGATACAGTCTTGCAGGTCTTCATCGCGTAGCAGTTCGCTAACAACTTCGTTAAAACGCAATGAGAATTCTTGGTAATCATCACGCCAGAGGCTCAAACCTGCTGCCATGGCATGGCCACCAAATTTGTTAATTAATTTAGGATAACGCGCTGCAACGGTATCCAAAGCATCACGGATATGCAGACCAGGAATCGAACGTGCTGATCCTTTGAGCTCATCATCAGAGCTATTGGCAAAGGCAATCACCGGACGATGCAGATGTTCACGCACACGTGCCGCAACCAAGCCTACCACGCCTTGATGCCAGTCTTGTTGGTAAACACATACACCATACAATGTACTCACATCGATATCGAAGTTGTCTAAACCGGCGATAGCTTCATCACGCATTTGTGATTCAATATCGCGTCGCTGTTTGTTAAGGTCATCTAATTGTTGTGCAACACGCAAGGCCTGTGATAAATCATCAGACAATAAACATTCAATACCCAGCTTCATATCTTGCAGACGACCTGCTGCGTTCAAACGTGGGCCAACAGCGAAACCGAGATCACTGGTCGATAAGCGTGACGGGTTGCGTCCAGCAATTTGTAGCATGGCGCTGATACCTGCGCTGCAATGTCCTTGACGAATACGGCGCAAACCTTGTTCAACCAAAATGCGATTATTGTAATCAAGCGGCACTACGTCAGCCACGGTGCCAAGCGCGACCAAATCTAACCATTGTGCAAGGTTTGGCACATCAATTTTTTGTGTTGCAAACCATTCCTGTTCTTTAAGTTTTGCGCGCAAGGCCATGAGCACATAAAACATAACACCGACACCTGCTAGATATTTACTAGCAAAAGGATCACCAGCCTGGTTTGGGTTCACTATCGCATTGGCATTAGGCAATTCTTTACCTGGCAAGTGATGATCAGTAATTAATACGTCTATACCGAGTTTGCGCGCCACATGAACACCGTCAACGCTGGAAATGCCGTTATCAACGGTAATAATAAGATCTGGCTGCTGGCGCGCTGCAACAGCGACAATTTCAGGCGTCAGACCATAACCGTATTCAAAGCGATTAGGCACGACATAAGACACTTGTGCAGCGCCCATGGCGCTTAAACCACGTATTGCCACGGCACAACTGGTCGCACCATCGGCATCAAAATCGGCAACAATCAGAATATGTGAGCGTTTTTCTAGGTGCTGGCTTAGCAATTCAACGGCACTGTTGATATTTAATAAACTATGATACGGCAGCAATTTATCTAATGAATATTGCAACTCGTCAGCAGAGTTTAAAGCGCGCGCAGAAAATATTTTTGCCAAGATAGGATGCAACGATTTAGGTAGCTGTAATTGGTTATCTATTTTACGCTGGACGATTTTTTTTTGCCCGATAAATTCATTGCTGCTTGCCATTACATCAGCAATGCTCATGATTTTTTTGCCATATAATCAGCGAAACTTTGTTTTTTTCGCAAGCCATCAATAAACTTGGCCAAGCCACGTTTACTCGCTATACGGTAACAATGACCGTTAATTGGGTACAGTTGTATTGTTTTAATAGCGCCATCATTAAAGGCGTCGACAATGGGTGCCACGATAGTATCGTGGAATGTCTGTAGCGCTTGATACCAATGATCCAGGTCTTCTCTTGCCGCGGATTCAACTAAACTCGTGTCGACAATAAGCTGACAATCACTGTTGTAATCAACCACGCTGTCGCCAGCAGCAACTGAGCGCCACTTGATACCGGCCTGGTCTGCCAGTGCACACACCATTGCATTATCACTATACAGGCTACTCCAATTTGTTTTGTTTAGCGTCACTGCGTCACCTACCCCAGCAAACCAAAGACTATTGATCGCTTTTAAACCCCTTGCCTGACGTTTGCTGTTAAGCGGACTTTGATGTAACTGCATTTGCACTTCATTAATCAAGCTACGCCAGAACATGCCCTTGTCGCCAGCAGGCATATAGTCGTGAATATCTTGACCCAGCACGTCACTCAACTCACTAAACGTCGCCTGCGGTGGGTGTGCTAAACACAGTAGCCAAGTTTCTGCTGAGACGCTATGTATAGCGATATTGTGAGCGACAAAAATGGTTGATAACTCGGCTAACCATTGTTCAACTTCATCAGCTTCAATATCGAGTCCATCCTGGCCATACATTAACAATCTACCTGAATCAGCTTGCAGGTGGACAGGGTATGCCATGAGATAGCGCGCTGCATTAGTCACAGCGAAATGGTCTTTACCCAGTAAATAGGCTAGTGATGCGGTCACACCTAATTTGATCTGGTCATTCCTGGGGCCTCCCAGGAGATGAATTAATTGTTGGTCAAACTGCATCGCGGCTGGTATAGATTCAACCACCTTCGCAAATAATCGATCCAGTGCTGGCAGGTCTTGACCCTGCATTGCAGCAGAAAATACAGGCTTAGCCAATAAACCCGGCACCAGCAAAGATAAACTCGATAACAATTCGATTCCCCGTCATACGGTATTCATTGTAATGGGTAGCGATTATAGCTGACGGCGCCTTCGACAAACATGACATCACGCTAAACAAATTAACACTGCTATGCTGTTATAATAATGGCTTCCTAAAGGGGTTTAAGAAATTCAAAAAAGCTATGAAACAACCATGACTCATTCAGAAACACGCACAGAAAATATTCTTGTTAGTGTGCAGTCACAGTACATCGCAGAGCGCTCACAACCCGAACATTACCAATGGTTTTTCACCTACACCATACGCATTACTAACGAGGGTGATGTTGGCGTGCAGCTTATCAGTCGCCACTGGATCATTACCGACGGTAACGGCCAAGTTCAAGAAGTACGTGGTGCTGGCGTTGTCGGTGAACAGCCTTCGCTCGAGCCTGGCGACCATTTTGAATACACCTCAATCTGCCCACTTGAAACGGAGTTTGGCACGATGCAAGGGAGTTACCAGATGATCGACACTGATGGCAAGGCATTTGACGCCGATATTGCACCATTTTCCTTCAGTGTGCCTAATATTGTTAATTAAGCCTAGGAGCCTGTTAGCACACAAACACCTGCGGCGATAAGCTCTAGCGCTCCGTCCAGTTAATAATTGACGGATGCCCGCACCCCTCCAAAGCCGCACACGCGACATCGATCAACGATAGCACTCAAGTTCTAACGCTTCAAGACGTTAACTATTCTGTAAGATCACATTAAAAACGTACAAAAATGGTGGCGCAACTATTAGTACATACCACTCCTTAATAAGGAAATTAAGTTTCTAGTAACGCTATGTCACATCCCTCAGCAAAAAAAAATACCAGTCCTGACGACTGGAAATCCAAATATAGTCATATTGTTAATGAACTCACCTGCAAGGAACGTGAGTGGGAGAAAGTCGAAGAGTTACTGCGTCGCACTATACGTCGCTTAACCATTGCCGCCACTGGCATTCACCCAGTGCTTGATAAGCGCCTTACCGATTTACGTAAAACCACGGGGCAGCATCTTGAGTTTGATGTATTGCAGCAGGCCAGCGATAGTATGCTAGAGACGCTACGTGGGCTTAGAAATGAGCCTCATCAAAACCAAATGACGCCAACCAACGTGCTCATGAAGCTGACTGATCAGCTACAGAGTGTCGATAGTATTCGCCAAGATGCTCTCAAACTTAAATCACGCTTACAAAACGAGCCGAATCAGGACGAGTTACTAGAGATTATTTCTCAATTTGCCGACTTAGTTAGCAAACCATCTGCTCAATCGAGTCAGCCAAGTTCAAATAAAAACGACACAACGGACACAGAAAGTACAGCTCCAATCAGCGAAAAAAATCTAATTAACACGTTTATCGGTAACCTTGATTTCCCTGAAATATCACACACCGAACTAAAATCTATCCAAGTACGCTCCGTTGAAGCTGGCTCCGAAATTCTCAAAGAGCTAGCCATCGAGCTGACTACTCTACTCAATAACGCTGGCGCGCAACTTGAGGAGCAGATTCAGCCTGACACCAATAAAACCTACAAGGCTGCCGATGCCATTTTATTGCTGACGGAGTTCCTCAGTTTTCCGAAATCACTAAATAAAAAAGTCGATAATATTAGAGTACAGCTTGAAAAAACGCTGTCGGAAGAGGAATGGCCACCTTTACTCAAAGCGCTAGCTGATCTTATCGAGCGAGCTCGCTACCAAGTAGAAGAGCAAAAATATGAATTAGAAAACTTCCTCTCAGAGCTGACTAACCGTGTTGAATTGATGAGCACGAATGTCTCTGGCCTGTCTGAAGTGCGCGCCAAGGGAAAAGCATATAGTGACGTGATGGGGAAAAATATCGTCGCTAGCGTTACCGACATTCATCAATCTATTTCGTCTCATGACGACATCAAACAGCTACGCGAATCCGTGTTTGGACAACTTGACGGCTTACGAGAGCACGTCAGCAAACATCAACAACAACAACAAGAGTGCCATTTACAAGCTCAACAATTCATCGGTGATCTCACTAACAAGCTGACATCAATGGAAGGCGAAACCAAACTACTGCGTGCACAAGTCAAAGAGCAACGCACCCAAGCGACTACCGACCCGCTCACTAAGATATTTAACCGACTTGCATTTGACGAACGAATGGCCATCGAATTTGCGCGCTGGAAACGTGATAAACAACCACTTAGCTTAGTGATATGGGATGCCGATCACTTTAAACACATCAATGATACCTTCGGCCACCTTGCTGGCGACAACATTCTTTGCTTAATCGCTGATACCTTGCGTAAAAACTCGCGTGAGTCAGATCTTGTCGCACGCTACGGCGGCGAAGAATTTGTTGTCATACTCCCTAGTGCCAATGGCGAAGCAGCATTAGCGATTGCTGAAACTATTCGTAAGCAAATTGAGTGCAGCAACTATAATTATGAGGGTCAAACAGTTCCCGTGACACTTTCTGCCGGAATTGCTGAATTTGAAGAGGGTGACGAACCTAAATTGGTCTTTGCACGAGCAGATGCTGCACTCTATGCTGCAAAACGAAGTGGACGTAATAACTGCAGAGTGGCCGTATCTAGCATTGCAAAAAAATACTGTTAGAACCCGTTACAAACCAATAAAAATCCCTAAAAGCCCGGGATCCGGCGCAATCAAATCACACCCCAAGAGTACTTCCTTGTAGTTCACTATCGTCAACTACTCAGGGCGCTTTCATGCGATAATTCGCCGTCTTATGGTTAGACCCTTTCATACTTATACTGAATCATTTGATGGCTCGAATCAACCCACTCGGCAAGGCGCGCAACGCCGCGCGATCTGGTTGATCGGGCAAGTTTCGCAACGCAGCCGATGGGTTGACTCGGGCCACCGAAGGCCGGTTTTTCGCGCTCTCTGGGCTGCGTTATGGCTTTCTTGTGGTCAACCAGACCACGGCGAAAACCATGCCTTGCCAGAAAACGCGAAAAACCGGTCAAATGGTTCAGTATAAGTATGAAAGGGTCTAAAAAATCAAGACGTAGAATCAAACGCTGGATAATGCAGCAATTCGATCGCGAATTCGATCTGGCTCGCCTCGATTTTAGTAAGCGTATGGCCCCGGCACGACATAAACCTAAACTCACTGGCGTTATTGTCGCGGCGGCAGTGTATGGCGTTTTACTGCTGCTTGGTAATATCGGTGTCAGTAATAATGCCATTGATCAAACAACGCTTGCCAAGATGAGTTGGGTGATCATGGTACCAAGCTCTGCTATTGGTATCTTCGTTTACATGCTGATCAGTAATCGACGCCAGTATGATGTAATCCAAGACATGAAAGCCTATATTGCCTTGATAGAGAAAGACAGCGGGCTATTTTGGCGCTTTCAACCCATCGTCGAATTATTGTTACCTGATAACGGCCTGGCAGCACAAATGGTTGCAGGCTCGCGTGCTCGCGATATGCAACAACTCCACCCGGAAGACTACGGTATTAGCGTGCACAAGCTTTATGATGCCCTGAGTAATACCGGCAATCGGGAAATACCCGAATCGATTGAAAAAGCACTCATCGATAATTTCGCTGATAAAAACCGCTCTGCATAAGAATACTTAAGCACAACAACGACCTTAGTATGTAATGGCATAGTGAAATTGGCCACCCATTACATTCACCAAACAAATAATATGGTTCGACTAAGCCACCTATTTAGCCTTGCTATCGATTGGCGTAAAATACTATATTTCTAACTCAAAATGATAAATCCAACCAATTTATCCACTATAGATAAAGCAGCTTACAAAAAGCTCCAATAATTTGAAACAAATAACATTCGTCGATTTACTGCATAGCAGAATAAGTCACTGGCTGAGTATAGCCGCTTGCTACTGCAGAGCGTTGCTGCTTGGGGTGCAGTAAATAATGAATAAAGGCCATCGTTGCAACCTTATCTTCAGCCTGGTCTTCAGCCTGATTAAACACAGCCCAAAATAATTCTTGATCCGGTTTATCCACTGCGGGAACACCATAGATATGCGTACCAATATGGCCTTTCTCAAGCAGATCAGGCAATAAATCTTGCCATAAGCGTTGCGACATCATTTTGTCGAGTGGTTGCAGCAAACCATCTTCGGCAAAGACTCTCAGTTGATTCAAATTTAGACAAATCATTGTTGGCAGCTGCTTGTCTTGTTGCGCTTTTTTTAGCACAGCGGAATAGTTGACGGGATCAATTAAGGTGAGTTGTACTTGAATATTACCTTGATTGTCATTAAAGGCATTCACTTGCTCAAGCATTAGCGCATTGGCCTTTAACGACTGCATGGGCAACCAAACCGTAATAGCCATGCGATCAACCTTGTCGCTGACAGCATTACCATCACCGGTCCAGTTAGAACACGCAGTGAGGCAAACCAACAAAGTAAAAGTAAGTAAATAACGATACATTTATAACCCAAGTTTCAACGCAGTATAATGAGTGCTATTCTGGCTGAAAATAAGACTGAGGTAAAATCTAGGAAACCTCTGATCTATTTATGAACTCGACTCTTATACCTGAAATATCTAGCTTCTGCGTTACGAATCTTGCCAATAGGCTCACTATTGGATGCGCCCCCAGGAAGTGTACCCCTCAAGGGGGTATTGAAACGAACCCTTGGGGTACGGTTCTCGCCTTGAATTTGCCCTTTATATTATAGGGCTCAGGCACAATCTACTTCGCCCAGAATAAATCAGGGGCTCCCTCGGATTTAGGCAGGCAATGCGTTGATACGCTTTATAGCAACGCAAGACACAAGTGATAGCTGAAATAGCCTTAGCTACAGTGAGTCATTCTCACTATCACAGGACGACCAAGCAGCTCCTGATCACGCTGATAACGACGGTGCGCCAGTATTAACGGTGACACGATAAGGTACAAAACCGTTACTACAGCCATACACATTGAAACCTCGAAAATCGTCATCATTCCATCTCCTTTTGTCATGCTTAAGAAAAGTATCGACAACAATCGTAAAAACTACACAGGTTTAATGACGTATCTTTGTGACGTAGTTGTCAAAATCAAACTTTGGGCTATGGGGTTGTGTATGACATTGCGCACACATCTGCTCTGGCTGCCAATTATGATGCCCCAAGGGGGCTTGACCAAATGATTCCGCATGCGCCCGCCCCCCACCGTGACAGGATTCGCACTGCACGTTTTTTAAGTGCTTGGTGCTGTCAACATCAATAAAGCCACCTTTTTCATCAAAACCGACACTGTGGCAAGCAATACACCCAGGATCAAAGGCCTTATTCACTCTCTCAAGGGTAGCAAACGCTTTGGCGTGGCGCGTTTTCTTATAAATTGCATGTGCTTCAGTATGACAGGCCTGACAGGTTTTTTCACCGACAAAGGGGCTGACTATTCCAGATTTTTGTGCTTTACGCTTGGCAACAACACTGGCTTGATATGCCTCGGCCACCGCATCATTGTAAGCTTGATACCACGCCTCTAAGCGTGCTGCATTTTTTACTATAGGGGGTAGTGAAATAACTTCATGTTGCCAACTGATAACACCCTTACCTGCCACAAACTGAAGATCGATTTTGCCCAGACGTAAGCCACGCGAGCCTGCTTGCAATATTAGCGTTCCGTCAATCAGCTTAGGGTTCGGGTATTCTTCATAGGCCGATTTCACCATAAGCACATCAACATAGTGCAATGGCAACTGCTGTTGTGCTTCTGACAATGAATAAGTCGATGCTAAAACCGTCAGCGCACCGAATTTACGTGCTTGCTTTAGGGCTTCTAATAAGGCACTTTTCGACCTATCGACAACCTCATGGTTACCCTGCATGGCACGGTATGGAGAATTTTCAGGCACTAACCAATTAAAAAATGTTAATGCTTTATCACCACGCTTGATGACCCGTGATACAACAAACTCATCGCTTAGCCAATTACTCACTACCCACGGTATTGTTTCGCTCTTGGCTAATTCAATACCATAACGAATATCAGGCCATTGCACAGCTACTGCGTCATAACCAATCTCAGCATAACCATCAAAGATAAATTTAGACTTTAGCCGCTCTTCTAGCAAACCATTATTAATAAGGCCACCGGCAGACACAGCAAAAATCTCAGGGTTTTCAGCACGTAATTCATCCAGCTTTTGCGCCCGCCGCAGTATGCCGCCAGAATTACCTTCTATGCTACAACCACACGGCTCTAGCTCACCATCCAGATTACCGCTATAGACTAAAGAATACTCAATAGCTGCTGCTTGCGTAGGCAGCACACACATAATCGCAAACAACATCAATATGTAGCGCAACAAAGAATATTTTCTGTTTTTCATGCGGGGGGAAATTTATCTTTCGTTGTATTGAGCAGTAGGCTAACGCTTACTTTTTACCCGACTCTGATCGAACCGGCTTATTTCATTAGTTGCTGCATTAAACTCACTGCCAAGCTCGACAAATGTAATGCACGTATAATAAAAAAACAAAGAATTTATTTTAACGTACCTGTCTCGCCCAGCCACAAACGAGACGGTACAATAAAAAATTAATAGCTTATTGCAGGCGCCATTGTCTTGGCTTGAGCCACCCAATCAGCAACCAATTTACCGCTAGGTACGGCGCGAACAAGTTTTTTTTCTGCGTTGACTTCTTGCATTTTCGTCGTCAGATTTTCTGCATTACGATTACGTAATTCTTTAACTGAATCGACACCTGCGGCCTCAAGTAATTCTGAGTACTGTGTTGACACACCTTTAACACGGCACAAATCAGCCAAATTAACCCAGCGCAGTACATGAGAATGACTCAAGCCTGTTTTTGCCTCAAGATTTTTACGGCCCTGAGCTGTTGCACCTACTGAGAGTAATTTTGCGCAGCTACTGATGCCATTATCACGCAAAATCTTACCGTATTTAGGTCCGATACCTTCTATGTCTTCAATTTTCATTGCCACGATAACTCCCCTTGTAATGTTAATTCACTGGAATTTGACCTACCAATAGGCCATCAAAAACCTTGCTCTACTATTGACCAAATAAGCACGGCATTCTGACATTTCAAAAATGAACAAAAACTGAAAATATCTATCGTGCCATGCAATATTCCACCATGCTATTATTATAGCTAATGGCAAGGCATATTATGCTGGCCAATAATAACACGATCAGTAATTTTTATAAGAATCTAACTCATGCAAACAATTCACCCGTTATTTATTGGTCGTGGCGAAGCACCTGTGCATTTGGCGCCTGCTCTTGCCAACCGCCATGGCCTTATCGCCGGCGCCACAGGTACTGGTAAAACAGTCACCTTACAGATTCTTGCTGAAGCATTTTCTGAGATTGGCGTGCCCGTGTTTATGGCTGATGTCAAAGGCGATTTATCGGGCATCAGCCAAGCAGGCGTTAACAAAGACTTTCTTGAAAAACGCGCAAACACTATTCAGTTAGAAAATTATGAGTACAAGGCATTTCCTACTATATTCTGGGATTTATATGGCGAACTAGGGCATCCAATTCGCACCACTATTTCTGAAATGGGCCCCTTGTTATTATCGCGTTTGCTCGATCTCAATGAAACACAAGAAGGTGTACTTAACATCGGCTTTAAAATTGCTGATGATGAAGGTCTATTGCTATTAGACCTTAAAGACTTACGCCAAATGATGATCTACCTCGCCGAAAATTCTGCCACCATTTCGACTGAATACGGCAACGTCAGTAAATCCTCTATCGGTGCAATACAAAGACGTTTATTGGTGCTTGAACAGCAAGACGCAGATATTTTCTTTGGTGAGCCGGCACTAGAACTTAGTGACATGATGCGCACCACCAGTGACGGCAAAGGGTTCATCAACATTCTCTCAGCAGTAAAACTGATCCATAGCCCAAAACTCTTTTCTACTTTCTTACTCTGGTTGTTATCTGAACTATTTGAAGAGCTGCCAGAAATTGGCGACCCCGAAAAACCACGTTTGGTATTTTTCTTTGATGAAGCTCACCTGCTGTTTAATGACGCACCCAAAGCACTTATTCAAAAAATAGAGCAAGTCGTACGTCTCATACGCTCGAAAGGCGTCGGAGTTTATTTTGTTACTCAGAACCCCTTAGATATACCAGACACTGTGCTCGCTCAATTAGGTAACCGCGTGCAACATGCACTACGTGCCTTTACCCCCCGTGATCAAAAGGCTGTACGTGCTATTGCTGAAACATTCCGTCAAAATCCTGCATTTTCAGCGAAAACAGTCATTACCGAACTAGGCGTTGGTGAGGCGCTGGTCTCCACCCTGCAAAAAAAAGGCGTGCCTAGCATTGTCGAGCGCACACTAATACGGCCGCCCTCTTCACGTCTCGGCCCAGCCACCGCTGCCGAACAAAAAGAGGTGATAAAAACCAGCCCCATTCTCGGTAAATATGACAAAGCAATAGACCGTGAATCGGCCTATGAGGTATTAAAAAAACGTGCTGCTCAGGCTGCCGAATATGACGATGTTGAAACCAGAAGTAAGACCAAAAAATCAAAAGCTAAGAAGATCACAAACAAAC
>JAESQP010000051.1 GCA_016765075.1 Gammaproteobacteria bacterium | reverse complement strand
GAGCGCCAAGATCACATCATTGCCTGGTTTACTGCTTTGGCCATCGCTATTCACGTGTTAGAAAGTGCAATACCCAGCCCTATTCCAGGCGTCAAAATTGGCCTTGCCAACATTGTCACCATTGTCGTTTTAGTGCAGTTTGGCTGGCGCACTGCCGCTTGGGTATCGCTTTTGCGTGTGCTTATCGGCAGCCTCATTATTGGCAGTTTTCTGTCGCCAACATTTGTCCTCAGCCTTGGCGGCGCTTGCGCCAGCCTGATCGCCATTGGCATCGCTTATGCCTTGGCACGGCAGCATTTGAGCGTTTTAGGCTACAGCGTGCTGGCTGCCATCGCACATATCCTGGCACAGTTTTGGCTAGCGTATTGGTTGTTTATTCCACACGATGCCTTATTCCACCTACTGCCAGTGCTGCTAACGGTCGCTATTATTACTGGTATCGTCAATGGTAGTCTTGCCTTAGCCATACAAAAACGCTTGAACATTAATCCATGAACCTACACACATCGACCAGCAGCCACAGCGACCATCTCACCTTAACGCTATTTTTTGCGTTATTGCTGCATGCGTTTATCGTATTGGGCATCAGCTTCTCAGCAGAAGATGTTAATCAAGCACCACGACACACAATGGACATTATACTTGTCCATCAAGCCAGCGAAGAAGAACCAGACGATGCCAAGATATTAGCTCAAGCAAACCAAGATGGTGGCTTTGATGGCGAACGTGAGCAAGTCTCAGCTAGCCCGTTCATAGCAGCCATTCAAACGCCACTATCCGCACTTGAGCAACAACCACAGCAGCAAAGCACTGCCATTCGCAGCGAGCAGGAAGTCAAAAAAATAGCGGTTAAAAAAGACAGTGGCACGGTACTAGAAAAAACAGTTAGCAAAATTATTGAACAAGAAACACCTCACCCTAGCGCGCAAGAGCTTGTCTCGCGCAGTATGACAATGGCCAGACTAAGTAGCGAAATAGGCCAAATTAAAAATGCCCATAGTAATAATCCACGACGACGCCATATCAACACTAAAACCAAAGAGTTTCGTGATGCCGCCTATTTTGATTCTTGGCAAAAAAAAATTGAAAGAATAGGCAATCTTAACTATCCCGAGGAGGCGCGACGCCGCAAGTTAACCGGCAAACTCAAACTTGATGTTGGCCTCTTTTCTGACGGCTCTATTGAAAGCATCACTATTATCAAATCATCAGGCAAAAAACTGTTGGATGATGCCGCTATTCGTATTGTGAAGCTTGCCGCACCATTTTCGCCCTTAACACAAGAAATCCTTAGCGATACCGATGTGTTAATCATCGGCCGCGTTTGGGAATTTGGTCGTACTGGCAATTTTTCATCACGCTAATATCAACCTCGTAAGCGTTGACAATCATGCATGCAACTTGCAAGGCGCCCTTAAACCACTGATACTTAGTATATGCAAAACTCACTTCGCTTAAGCAACCAGTTCCTCATTGCCATGCCCTCGCTTAACGATACTAATTTTTCACGCAGTGTGACTTATATTTGCCAGCACGATGAGCATGGTGCACTTGGCATTGTCATTAATCAGCCGCTAGAACTCACTCTCGGTGACGTATTAAATGACCTGGAACTAGCGACCGACCATGACACCGTTCACAATAGCAGCGTCTTTCTAGGCGGGCCAGTGCAATGCGAACGTGGCTTTGTCTTGCACCAGCCGATTGGCGAATGGGAGGCAACACTCAACATCAGCGATGAAATTGGCCTCACTGCCTCACGTAGCATTTTAGCCGCCATTGCCGAAGGTAAAGGCCCAAAAAATAATATTGTCGTACTCGGCTATGCCGGTTGGGGCGCTGGCCAACTCGAGCAAGAAATGCTGGCCAACAGTTGGCTAAGTGGCCCTGCCAATAGTGAAATCATCTTTAATTTGCCCGTCGAGCAACGCTGGCAAGCTGCCGCCACACATGCTGGTGTCGATATCACCCGCCTGTCTGGCGATGTAGGTCATGCATGAACGACTCTACCCCGAGGGCGTGTAGCGGCCAACGCACCTTGCTCGGCTTTGACTTCGGTACGCGTTGTATTGGCGTTGCCGTAGGACAAGAACTCACCGGTAATACCCAACCCCTAGTGACACTCAAAGCCAATAATGGACAACCTCGCTGGAACGAAATCGATGCTCTGATCAAAACATGGGGCGCTGACGCCTTGGTCGTCGGTATACCACTTGACCTTGATGGCACACGTCAGGCCATGACTGAGCGTGCCGAAAACTTTGCCAAAGCACTCTTGGAGCGGTATAAATTGCCTGTCTTTCACAGTGACGAACGTCTAACTTCAATGGAAGCAAAAAACCACTTGCCAGCGAATACTAAAGCGCATCAACGTCGCGATGACTGGCAACGCAAAGTGCTTCTCGATCAGATTGCAGCACAGTTAATTTTAACCACTTGGTTGTCTGACACCCAAGATAGGGATAGGAATGGCGATGCACAACCAATAGCCATATCAACAAAAGAGACGAATACCAATGGCGCTTGAATCACCTGATACCTTGCTGACTTTGATGGCAACGCAATTGCAAATACGCATCGATAGTCAACAAATCACCAACCCCGCTATGGTAGGCATACATACTGGCGGTGTTTGGGTGGCCAATGCCCTGCATCAACGTCTCGCTATCGCAGAGCCTTTAGGCACGCTCGATATCTCCTTCTACCGCGATGATTTTAGTCGTATTGGCATGAGCCCAGAGGTCAAACCATCGAAACTGCCATTTAGCATTGATGATCGCCATATTATCCTGGTCGACGATGTGCTCTATACCGGCCGCACCGTACGTGCGGCGCTGAATGAACTGTTTGATTATGGTCGTCCTGCCAGCGTAACGCTTGCTGTACTGGTGGTGCGTAGCGGACGCGAAATCCCCATTAGTGCCGATGTTGCGGGGACAGAGATCGTGCTCGGCGCAAACCAGCAAATTAAACTGTATCTCTCTGGAGACAAAGAAGCTGAATCTCTGTCACTCGAAATCGTAGAGGTCGCAAGTACATAACTTGGGCGTCAGTGTATAATGCGGCTAACCTCATGAAGCAGCAACACCTTCAACTCGACAACAATAAGCGCCTGCGTCATTTTTTGACAACGGAAGGCCTGAAACGCGATCTTCTTGTAGAAATACTCGATACTGCAGAATCATTCACCAGCGTTACCAATCAACAAGTAAAAAAAGTCCCCTTGCTACGTGGCAAAACGGTGGTCAATCTCTTCTTCGAGGCTAGCACACGTACACGCACCACCTTTGAACTGGCAGCAAAGCGGCTTTCTGCTGATGTACTTAATATCAACGTCACCGCATCGGCAACCAATAAAGGCGAAACATTACTCGATACGCTGCGTAATCTCGAAGCCATGCATTGCGATATGTTTGTTGTGCGCCATCCAAACAGTGGCGCTGCGCATTTTATTGCCGAACATTGTGCAGATCATGTTAGCGTGCTTAACGCTGGCGATGGCAGCCACGCGCACCCAACGCAGGCGATGATCGACATGTTTACTATACGTCGACACAAACAAGAATTTCACAATCTTTCTGTCGCCATTGTTGGCGATATTCTGCACTCGCGCGTAGCCCGTTCACAGATTCATGCGCTGAGCACGTTCGGCGTACCCGATATTCGTGTCATTGGGCCACGCACTCTCATTCCAGCACAAGCCAGCAGCTTAGGTGTCCACGTCTACCATGATTTAGCAGCCGGACTAAAAGGCGTTGACGTCATCATCATGTTACGCCTGCAACGTGAGCGCATGAGTAGCGCGTTATTACCCAGTGAGCATGAATACTTTAGGCTCTATGGACTCACCAAAGAAAAATTGGCCTTGGCCAAACCCGATGTCATTGTCATGCACCCTGGCCCGATTAACCGCGGCGTTGAAATGGATTCAGCCGTTGCTGATGGTAAACACTCAGTCATATTGCAACAGGTCAGTCATGGTATAGCGATACGTATGGCAGTGATGTCGATGACCATGCGCTCCAAAAGCACGTTGAAAAGTGAGCGTGACGCATGAGCGCCGACATGAGCACGAGCAAGAACCTTGACACAAACCCGCGCATTCACATCCGCAACGGTATCGTGGTCGATCCTGCTAACGACATACATGAACAGCGCGATGTCTTTATCCGCGATGGCAAAATTCTCGCTGTCAGCAATAAGGTGCCAGATAATTTTAATGCCGATAGCATTATCGATGTAACAGGGCACATTGTTTGCCCTGGACTAGTCGATATGTGTGCACGTTTACGTGAGCCAGGCCATGAGTCTAAAGCGACTATTGCCAGCGAAACAAGGGCTGCGGCTGGCGCCGGCATTACCTCAATATGTTGCCCCCCCGATACCAATCCTGTTATTGATAGCACCGCTGTCGCAACATTAATTCGCGACAAAGCCAATGACACAGGCAAGGCTTCTGTCTATACCCTTGGCGCCTTAACACAAGAGCTCGATGGTGCACGTTTAAGCGAAATGGGCTCATTAAAAGCCGCTGGCTGTGTCGGCGTTAGTAACGCCTATACTCCTTTCAAAAGCAGCTTGATTCTGCGCCATGCTATGGAATACTCGGCCAGCCATGATCTTGTTGTACACCTGCACGCCGAAGATGCCGGCTTACGTAAAAATGGCTGCATCCACGAAGGCCAGATCAGCACCCGCCTCGGCTTAGCAGGCAATCCAGCCGCCGCTGAAACCGTCGCTGTCAGCCAAATTCTCGCTTTGATTGAACACATTGGCGTCAAAGCACATTTTTGTCGCTTATCTACTGCACGTGCCGTGCAAATGATTGCGCGCGCACAATATAATGGCTTGCAGGTCAGCGCCGATGTCAGTGCGCATCAACTGCATTTAACCGATATGGATGTCGGCTATTTTAATAGCAACTGCCACGTCTCACCGCCACTGCGCAGCTTACGTGATCGTGAAGGCCTACGTGCTGGCCTGAGCAAAGGCACGATTAGCGCGATATGCTCCGACCATCAACCGCACGAAGCAGATGCAAAGCTAGCGCCGTTTGCGCTAACAGAGCCAGGCATATCAGCGCTTGAAACGCTGCTGCCATTGAGCTTGCGCCTGGTCAATGAAGGCATCATTGATCTCATGCCGCTAATTGCCTCACTCACATGCAAACCAGCCCAGTTGCTAGATATTAACGCCGGCACACTCACGCCCGGGGCACAAGCTGATATCTGCATCTACGACCCGCAACGAGAGTGGCAATTAGATAGCGAGACATTACGCAGCCAAGGTCACAATACGCCGATGATGCATTGGCAGTTTACAGGTCAAGTGACTCACACTCTGCGTCATGGCCAGCTTGTTTTTCAACTCAATTAAACGCCAGCCCAAGTATAACCATGAGCAATAAACATCCTGCACACCGCGATTCAGTCTTTATCGAAGATGCCACTGTAATCAGCCATGAACGCTTCGATGCTGACCAATACATATTACGCTTAGCATCAGAGCGCTGTGCTGAACGCGCCGAGCCTGGCTGTTTTTCACACCTACAATGCAGCCAAAACCTACCTATGCGGCGACCATTATCGATTATGCGCACTGACAAACAGCAAGGCTGGGTCGAATACCTTTACCGTGATGTCGGCCTCGGTACACACGCATTAGCGCAACGCAAGGTCGGCGAATCAATCAGTGTGATGGGGCCTATTGGTCAACCTTTTATTGCCTCAGCAAATAAATCACGCCCGCTACTGATCGGTGGCGGCGTTGGCATTCCGCCAATGATTTTTTTAGCCGAACAACTCAAACAGCAGAACACCCCTGGGGGACAAGACACAACACCGCTGGTATTGATGGGCTCAGAAGTCCCTTACCCTTTTGCGACACAGCCCTCTTCATTTACTGTAGCAGGACTTGATAATAAAACCAGCCATAGCATTAACTTTCTTGAAAAACTGGGCATTGCCAGCCGCCTTGCCAGCCTGCAAAACTATGAAGGCTGCTTTCAGGGTTACGTCACCGACCTCGGACGCGCGTATTTAGCCGCGCTTTCACAGCAAGGACTGGCTGAGGTAGAAATATTTAGCTGCGGCCCTCAACCTATGCTGCAAGCCTGCGCCAGGCTTGCCGAGGAATTTTCACTCGACTGCCAAGTCTCGCTCGAAGAGTATATGGCTTGCGCAGTAGGCGGTTGTGCGGGCTGTGTTGTGGCAATACACACAGATGATGGGCCTGCAATGAAACGAGTTTGCGTTGATGGCCCGGTATTCAATGCCAAACAAGTCTATCCTGAAATTTATGCTCCCTGAAATTACTTGGACACTATTTCAGAAGAAAACCTAACCGATAATACGCAACCAAAAATTATAGTTAACGTTTCGCACCCGTAAGCGAAATCTGGCTCGACCTGTTAGCGAGGTCGTCAGAAAGATCATTGCTGCCAAACTTAATCATTAAACGTAAATCATTGGGCGAATCTGCATACTGCAATGCATCTTCCTCCGTCACCAGTCCGTCTCTATAAAGTTCAAACAAAGACTGCTCAAAGGTACACATATCGTGCTGATCTGATTTTTTCATCACATCTTTTAGCTCATCAAAACGACCACTGGCAATCAGATCAGTCGCCAATGAACTATTGGTTAAAATCTCTATCGCCAGCACTCGACCCTCACCATCTGCAGCAGGCACCAAACGTTGTGCAATAATCGCACGCATATTGAGCGACAAATCCATTAAAATTTCATCGCGACGGTCACGCGGGAAAAAATTAATCGCCCTTTCCAGGGCTTGCGAACAATTAACCGCATGCAAAGGCGCTAAAGACAAATGACCTGTTTCAGCAAATACTAAGGAATGATGCATTGTCGTGCGATCCAGAATCTCACCAATTAGAATGACATCAGGTGCCTGGCGCAGTGAGTTTTGCAGCGCCGTCTCATACGACTTGGTGTCAACACCAACCTCTCGCTGAGTAATGACACAACCTTGCGGGCTGTGCACAAATTCAATGGGATCCTCAACAGTGACAATATGACCGCTACCGTGACGATTGCGGTGGCCAACCATAGCGGCCATGGTGGTCGATTTACCTACCCCTGTGGCACCAACAACGAGAATCAAGCCACGCTTTTCCATTATCATTGTCTCGAGCACTTGCGGTAGGCCAAGCGACTCGACCGTAGGAATATCGGTTTCTATGCGCCGAACGACCATTCCGGGCTGATATTGCTGCTGAAAAACATTGGCTCGAAAGCGACCAATACCCTCCCGAGAAAGACCAAAATTGAGCTCGTAGTCACGCTCAAATTGTTCTTGCTGCTCTGCTCGCATCGCGCCGTAAATAAGATCATGAGCCGTATCACTATCGATTACGCTCTCATCGATGCTAAAAAGCGTTCCATCCACTTTAATTGAGGGTGGTGAACCAACACTAATAAACAGATCCGATGCCTGCTCATCAACCATAGCCTGAAGTAAATCATCCAATGTCATTGAGGGCTCCGCACTATTGTTTTTTACCAATAGATGTCAGCGTTTACATTAAAACGGCAACCGAGTGCCAAGGTACACTAGCTTACAGTTGCTTGACACTCTGCACGAGCTCGTTGCACATGCTTTGCGCATCACCATAGAGCATACGGGTGTTATCGGCGTAAAAAAGTTCGTTTTCGATACCGGCAAAGCCTTTACCACGGCCACGCTTGATCACTAACACATTGCTAGAGTAATCAACATCCAAAATGGGCATACCATAAATTGGGCTAGCCGAGTTATTTCGTGCAGCAGGATTCACTACATCGTTAGCACCAATAACTAATGCAACATCGGTGCTTTGAAATTCGGCATTGATCTCTTCCAAATCAAATAATTTGTCATAGGGAACCCCGGCTTCAGCTAACAATACATTCATATGCCCAGGCATGCGACCGGCGACCGGGTGAATGGCAAATTTCACTTCTACACCATTTTCCTCTAGCTGCTGTGCAAGTTCGTAAACCTTATGCTGCGCTTGCGCCATCGCCATGCCATAGCCCGTAACAATAATGACTTTATTGGCATAACCCATCATGATGGCAGCATCATTTGGTTCAATTTCTTTTAACGAACCTGCCACCTCTGAATCGTCATCATCCTGTGTTGCACCAAAAGCACCAAACAATACATTCGACAGTGGACGGTTCATTGCCTTAGCCATTAGCTGTGTTAGCAAAGTCCCCGCCGCACCAACTACTGTACCGGCAACAATCATCGCGGCATTGCCCAAGGCAAAGCCTTCAAAAGCAACCGCCATACCGGTTAAGGCGTTAAATAAAGAAATAACCACGGGCATATCGGCGCCACCAATAGGCAAGGTCATCATCACACCAAACGCCAAAGCCGCCGCAAAGAAAATAACAATAATTATCGGCGCATCAGTGAATAATAAAATGAAGCCCGCAAGCACGGCAATGGCAAACACGGCAAGGTTAACGACTTGTTGTTTGGAAAACGTCATTGGGCGTTCGCTGATCAAACGCTGTAATTTGGCAAAAGCGATGCAACTGCCACTGAAAGCAATGGCACCAATTAAACCACCGACAACAGCGAGAAAAACTAACACACCACTGGCTGATTCGCCGCCGAGCAACTCACCACGGAACAATTCAACTGCCGCAATGGCTGCTGCTGCACCACCGCCCAGGCCATTATAAATAGCCACCATCTGCGGCATATTCGTCATTGCAACACGCTTGGCTGAAACCCAGGCTGCGCCACCACCAATAATAATTGCAATCAACATCAACCCTATATTGTGCAGACCAGGTGTAAAGAAGGTGACGATAACCGCCAGCCCCATCGCGCCACCTGCCCAGAGAATACCGTTGCGCGCCGTCTTTGGTGACGACATCTGGCGTAAACCTAAAAGAAATAACAGTGCCGTAATGAAATATGCGGCTTGGATGACGTGTTCCACGGCTATTTCCTTTTGTTCTTGGCTTCAAACATTTCAAGCATGCGCTCGGTAGCAACATAAGCACCCGCCGCATTGCCTGCTGCCAACATAACAGCAATAAAACCGATAACCTGTTGCAAACCGGTGTCAGCGTGGCCAAGCACGATCATAGCGCCGACCAACACAATGCCATGGATAAAATTAGAGCCCGCCATTAAGGGGGTATGCAATATCACTGGCACACGGTTAATCACTTCATAGCCAG
>JAESQP010000050.1 GCA_016765075.1 Gammaproteobacteria bacterium | reverse complement strand
CCCTAGGGCACGTAGTTGCTCGCTTGTGTAGCACCACTACACCGCGCTCGTGCTGCCTTGCTGGGCAAAAAAACAGACCCAGCAGGACGGACTTATTGATGGTTATCACGCCCTGGGCAAACAATGCCTGAGATTCGCAACTTCACCATGAATTTTGGTCCGCAGCATCCTTCTGCACATGGCGTATTGCGGCTCGTGCTGGAGATGGATGGTGAAACCATTGAACGTGCTGACCCGCACATTGGTTTGCTGCATCGTGGTACCGAAAAATTAGCAGAAACCAAGCCTTACAATCAAAGCATTGGTTATATGGACAGACTCGACTACGTGTCCATGATGTGCAACGAACATGGTTACGTTTTGGCGATTGAAAAATTGTTGGGTGTGGAAGTGCCAGAACGTGCGCAGTATATCCGTGTTATGTTTGATGAAATTACCCGAATCTTAAACCACTGTTTATGGTTAGGAGCTCACGCGCTCGATATCGGTGCCATGACTGTTTTCTTGTACTGCTTTCGTGAACGCGAAGATCTCATGGATATCTATGAGGCTGTATCGGGCGCACGTTTGCACGCAACTTATTATCGTCCGGGTGGTGTTTATCGTGACCTGCCAGAACGCATGCCTCAGTACGAAGCGTCAAAATGGCACAGTGAGCGTGAAGTTAAAAAGAAAAATGCTGATCGTCAAGGCTCTATGCTTGATTTTCTTTGGCAGTTCACCGAACGTTTCCCGAACTATGTCGACGAATATGAAACCCTGTTAACCGATAACCGTATCTGGAAACAGCGCACGGTTAATATTGGTGTTGTTTCTCCTGAGCGTGCTTTGCAACTTGGTTTTACCGGCCCCATGTTGCGTGGTTCAGGTGTGGAGTGGGATCTGCGCAAGAAACAGCCCTATGAAGTCTATGACAAACTCGATTTTGATATTCCCGTTGGTGTTAACGGAGATTGTTATGACCGCTATTTGGTTCGCGTTGAAGAAATGCGCCAATCAAATCACATCATTCGCCAGTGTGTCCAGTGGTTGCGTAACAATCCTGGCCCAGTCATGGTCAAAGACCATAAGGTAACACCACCGTACCGTGAAGCAATGAAAGGCGATATGGAATCATTGATTCACCATTTCTTGCTTTTCACTGAGGGTTACCACGTGCCAGCCGGCGAAGCTTACGCAGCGGTTGAGCATCCCAAGGGTGAATTTGGTTGCTACATCGTTTCCGATGGCGCCAATAAACCCTATCGCTTAAAAGTAAGAGCACCAGGCTTTGCGCATATCGCGTCACTGGATGAAATGGTCAGAGGACATATGTTGGCCGACGTGGTGTCGATTCTTGGTACGCAAGACATTGTGTTTGGTGAGGTGGATCGTTAATGTCTGATCAAGCCACACTATTTCCAGTCAGTGTTAAAGCTGAAATAGACAACTGGATTACGCGCTATCCAGTAGATCAAAAGTGTTCTGCAGTCATTCCTGCCCTACACGCAGTGCAGCGTAGCAATGGTGGTTGGTTAACCACCGAGTTAATGGATGCCGTCGCCGATTATCTTGAAATGCCTCGTATTGCAGTATATGAAGTGGGTACTTTCTACAGCATGTTTGTTCACGAACCATCTGGCCACCATAAAATTAATGTCTGTACCAATATTTCATGTATGTTATGTGGTTCTGATGAGGTTGTATCGCATTTACAAAAACGTCTAGGCATTAAACTGGGTGAGACAACCTCAGATAATAAGTTTACGCTGCGTGAAGTGGAATGTTTGGCAGCGTGTGGTGGTGCGCCAATGATGCAGATAGATCGTGCTTATCACGAAAACTTGACGCCTGAGAAGATCGATGAAATTTTAGATGGGATGAAATAGTGGCTAACGAAGTATGCTTCCGTAATTTGCATTTGCCTAAGCCGTGGACGCTGGGCACCTATGTTGGGAACCAGGGCTATGATGCTTGGAAAAAAATCCTAAAAGAAAAGACAAGGCCCGATGAGATCATTGCCGAACTGAAAATATCTTGTTTGCGTGGGCGCGGTGGCGCAGGCTTTCCTACTGGTTTGAAGTGGAGCTTTATGCCGCGTCAGGCCGAGGGACAGAAATACATTGTGTGTAATTCTGATGAAGGCGAGCCAGGCACATTCAAAGATCGTGACATTCTACGTTTTGATCCACACTCTTTAATAGAAGGCATGGCTATTGCCGGTTATTGTATTGGTGCGACGGTCGGTTATAACTATATTCGTGGCGAGTTTGACGGGCCGATTGAGCGTTTTGAACAAGCACTTGAAGAAGCCTATGCAGCGGGCTTGCTGGGTAAAGATATTATGGGTTCCTGCGCCGATTTTGATCTCCATGCACATCCTGGTGCAGGCGCTTATATCTGCGGAGAAGAAACGGCCTTACTCGAATCTTTAGAAGGTAAGAAAGGGCAGCCACGCTTCAAGCCTCCCTTCCCAGCTGGTTATGGTCTTTATGGTCGACCAACCACCATTAACAACACCGAGACTTTAGCATCAGTGCCGACTATTTTGCGTAATGGTGGGCAATGGTTTCTTGAATTGGGCAAACCTAATAACGGTGGCACCAAAATTTTCTCAGTCTCTGGCCATGTTAATAAACCGGGTAATTATGAAGTGTCATTGGGTACGCCATTCGCCGAGTTATTAAAACTTGCTGGCGGCATGAAAAACGGGGCAACCCTAAAAGCCGTTATTCCGGGTGGCTCCTCCGTGCCGGTTTTGCCGGGTGAAATCATGATGGATGTCGACATGGATTATGATGCGATCGCCAAAGCCGGTTCAATGTTGGGTGCGGGGTCCGTTATCATCATGGATGATTCAACGTGCATGGTGAAAATATTGGCACGTATTTCCCATTTTTATTTTGAAGAGTCTTGTGGTCAGTGTACGCCGTGTCGTGAAGGTACCGGTTGGTTGTCGCGTATGGTGCATCGTATTGAACATGGCACAGGTAAACTAGAAGACATTGATAAGCTCGAAGATATTGCAGCCAAGATTGAAGGCCGTACGATTTGCGCTTTGGGTGATGCTGCCGCCATGCCGGTTGCTAGTTTCGTTAAACATTATCGCAATGAGTTTACCTACCATGTTGAGCATAAGCGCTGCATGGTAGGCCCACGTGTACATTAGTTATTGAGCAATATCATGGTAACGATAGAAATAGACGGTCAAAAGCTCGAAGCAGAAAGCGGTACATTGCTGATTGAAGTGGCCGATAAAGCTGGAATTCATATTCCGCGTTTTTGTTATCACGATAAACTGTCTATAGCGGCTAATTGCCGCATGTGTTTGGTCGAAGTTGAAAAAGCACCCAAGCCATTACCTGCTTGCGCAACACCTGTGAT
>JAESQP010000049.1 GCA_016765075.1 Gammaproteobacteria bacterium | reverse complement strand
TTTTAGGTTTGACATTGCCCATCACCAACGCACCCTATCACCATGGCCGGTATTTTTATGGTCTCACGCATGTCGCCATTGTTTGAATGGTCAGAGACTGCATTGAGTGTGGTCCTGGTGATCGGTGCGATCACCGCCTTGTTTATGGCATTTCTTGGCTTGATTCAAAATGACATTAAACGCATTATTGCTTACTCAACGTTATCGCAATTGGGTTATATGACGGTTGCTTTAGGTGCCTCTGCCTATTCTGCGGCCATGTTTCACTTAATGACCCATGCCTTTTTCAAGGCCTTATTATTCTTGGCAGCAGGCTCGGTCATTATGGCAATGCACCACGAGCAAGATATACGCAAGATGGGTGGCTTACGACAATACATGCCGATCACTTATTGGACCGCTTTGATTGGTTCTTTGGCATTGATGGGTATTCCACCGTTTTCTGGATTCTTTTCAAAAGACAGTATTATTGAAGCGGTTGGCGCATCGACGATTGCAGGTTCAGGCTTCGCTTATTTTGCTGTCATTGCTGGCGTATTCATTACCGCATTTTACACCATGCGATTGTTGTTTTTAACCTTCCACGGCAAGTCACGCATGGATGAACATACGCTAAGTCAGGTTAAGGAAAGTCCAAAGGTTATTACCGTACCGTTGATTCTATTAGCGATACCGTCAGTGTTTGTCGGTTGGTTAGCATTGTCAGGTATGCCGTTTGGCGATTATTTCGGCAATTCTATTGTTGTATTTGATCAGCACAACGGTTTGGCTATCGCCAAAGAAATGCATGGTGGTGATCCTTGGCACTTTTTAACTCACGGCATTATGACTTTACCCTTCTGGTTAGTGATAGCAGCGATTGTGCTTGCTTGGTTGTTCTATATTGTTAAACCGGAAATACCTGGCATGATCAAAGATAGGTTCTCTGGGTTGCATCGCATTCTCGACGACGCTTATGGCATCGATCGTTTGTATTACGCAGTTTTTGTCAGGGGTAGTCAGTGGCTAGGGAAAAGCTTTTCATCAGTTGGTGACGCCAAGCTTATTGATGGCATTATGGTAAATGGCATGGCAAACAGTGTCGCTCGTTTTGCGGATGTTGCTAGGCGTTTGCAAACTGGTTTTCTCTATCACTACGCCTTCGCCATGATTATTGGACTACTAGTCTTGATTGGCTGGTTTGTGTTGAGACCATAGGACTTATGAAGCATGTTTGATAGTCTACCGCTTTTGAGTCTAGTGATTTGGCTGCCAATTATTGGCGGTGTCGTGGTGCTGTTCGCTAGTCGCGGTGAAGTGGGATTACAGCGCCTACTTGCTTTGGCATTTTCTGTTGCCACTTTCCTGATATCGATTCTCTTATATAGTGGGTTTGATGTTGCAACACCGCAAATGCAGTTCACAGAATTTGCTGCGTGGATCCCCTCATTTAATGTTAATTATTCATTAGGTATCGATGGCTTTTCGATGCCGCTAATTTTGTTAACCACTTTCTTTACCGTCATTGTGGTGATTGCTGGTTGGGAAGTGATTAAGAAACACGTTGCACAATACATGGCTGCCTTCTTGATTATGGAAGGCTTGATGAACGGCGTCTTTGCTTCGCTCGACTCGGTTTTATTCTATGTGTTTTGGGAAGCGATGCTGATACCTATGTTTCTTGTCATTGGTATTTGGGGTGGTCAACGCCGTGTTTATGCGGCAATCAAATTCTTTTTGTATACCTTCCTGGGTTCAGTACTACTGCTCGTCTCTATTTTATATCTTTATTTTGAAACCGGTAGTTTTGCGATTCTCGACTTTCATGCCCAATCTATTGGTATGACGGCACAGACCTTAATGTTCTTTGCCTTTTTAATTGCATTCGCCGTTAAAGTGCCGATGTGGCCAGTGCATACCTGGTTGCCAGATGCGCACGTTGAAGCGCCAACGGGGGGGTCAATCATTTTGGCTGCCATCATGTTGAAGTTAGGTGCTTACGGCTTTATTCGTTTTCTATTGCCCATTGTACCCGACGCGGCGGCAGAGTTTGATTGGTTAGTGATTACGTTATCGTTGATTGCCATAGTGTATATTGCACTGGTTGCGCTGGCGCAAGAAGACATGAAAAAACTGATTGCTTATTCCTCTATCGCCCATATGGGTTTTGTGACCCTGGGTTTATTTGTGGTCTTTTCTATCTTCAGACAAACTGGCGATATTGCAGGTGCAGCGCTCGGTGTCGAAGGCGCTATGGTACAAATGATTTCTCATGGCTTTATTTCCGGTGCCTTGTTTCTCTGTGTCGGTGTGATGTATGACCGTATGCATTCACGCCGTATTAGTGATTATGGTGGCGTTGTTAACACCATGCCAGTGTTTGCGGGTTTTATGGTGTTGTTCGCCTTGGCTAATACTGGCCTACCAGGAACATCAGGTTTTGTTGGCGAATTCATGGTGATTCTTAGTGCTTTCCAGGTTAGTTTTTGGATTGCTTTTCTTGCTGCGTTGACACTCATTCTTGGTGCTGCCTATACCTTGTGGATGGTTAAACGTGTGATTTTTGGCGATGTTGCCAATGACAATGTTGCTAAGCTAAATGATGTTAACAGTCGTGAGTTCTGGTTGTTAGCTGTGTTAGCGCTAGCAGTAATATTGCTTGGCGTTTGGCCAGCACCTCTAGTTGATGTGATGCATAGCTCCGTTGATCATTTTCTTCATCATATTGTAACGTCCAAATTGTAGGGCCAGCTTGAATGACCGATTTCATTGCTCCTGATTTTCAACCCGCTGTGGCAGAGATCTTTCTGCTGACTATGGCTTGCGTGGTGTTATTGGTCGACGTGTATTTGCCGGCGAGCAAGCGTGGCATTACCTATGTGCTAACACAGCTTAGTTTGCTTATTGGTGCCTATTTAACCTTATCGCTACCGATGACCGAAACCGTAATAACTTTTAATGGCAGCTACATCAATGATCCGATGGCATTGGTGTTAAAACTGTTTATTTATTTAGTGAGCTTTTTAGCTTTCTTATACGCACGTCAATACCTGGTTGATCGCGGTATTTATCGTGGTGAATTCTATGTGCTCGGTTTGTTTGCTGTGCTGGGCATGTTGGTCATGGTATCGGCGCACAGTTATTTGACTATTTATTTGGGTCTTGAATTACTGTCTTTATCGCTTTACGCCATGGTTGCCTTTAACCGTGACTCCAGCCTTTCTGCCGAAGCGGCAATGAAGTATTTTGTCCTGGGTGCTATTGCATCAGGCATGCTGCTTTACGGTATGTCGATGATATACGGCGCCACGGGTACGCTGGATATTGGTGAAATTGCCGCCTTTATTGCAGCCAATGACAGTGATAGCGTGGTGCTTAAATTCGGTGTTGTCTTCCTCGTTGTTGGCATTGCCTTTAAGCTTGGTGCTGTACCGTTTCATATGTGGATACCCGATGTCTATCAGGGTGCACCAACGGCAGTAACCTTGTTTATCTCTAGCGCGCCTAAAATTGCTGCGTTTGCCATGTTAATGCGGATCCTAGTTGATAGTGCACAAGGTATGCATGTGCATTGGCAAGATATGCTAATTATTTTGGCGGTACTGTCTATTATTGTTGGTAATGTTGTGGCGATAGCGCAAACTAATATCAAACGTATGCTAGGTTATTCCACCATAGCGCATGTTGGGTTTTTATTACTTGGGGTTTTGGCAGGGACCGCTGAAGGCTATGCTGCGTCCATGTTTTATGCGATTGTCTATGCTATTACTACCGCTGCTGGCTTCGGTCTTGTTATCTTGTTAAGCCGTGCTGGTTATGACGCTGAAAATATCTCTGATTTTAAAGGACTGAACAAACGCAGCCCCTGGTTCGCCTTTATGGTAATGATCGTCATGATGTCGATGGCAGGTGTGCCACCCTTCGTTGGTTTCTGGGCCAAGCTGCAAGTGTTGCAAGCCGTGGTCAGTATTGAACTGGTATGGTTAGCCATACTTGCCGTTCTACTCTCTGTTGTTGGTGCCTTTTACTACCTGCGTATTATTAAATTTACTTACTTTGATGACGCCGACGAGCATGTGCCAGAAATCGCTGCTCCGGTTGATGTGAAGATTGCGCTCAGTTTTAACAGTTTATTGATACTGGCGTTAGGTATCTACCCAAGTTCATTGATGGCATTGTGTGTTGCCTCGATCGCAGCCTAGAGTCGATAGTTTTTTCGATTCACGTTTTTCAGATATTACTCTACCAACCTCATTAAGCTATTACGTTGGTACAACGTATTGTTGTCAGCACTGAATTGTTGTGTTTGATATAAGGCACCTTGATGCGAATTCTTTTAAGTAACGATGATGGTTATCTGGCACCAGGGTTAATCGCACTCTATGACGCGCTGCGTAGCGTTGC
>JAESQP010000048.1 GCA_016765075.1 Gammaproteobacteria bacterium | reverse complement strand
TTGGGAAAATTTTTGATGGCAGCCTGATCGACCTGTGCGGTCTGACTTAATATGCGCTCTGGTGCGTTCATGGTCATGCTCCTAAAAGTAATTTACATCAGGGGGGCATAAAAAAAGACTTGGTAAAGAAAGAACTCAGGCAGGTAAGCGACTAGCTGCTTCCCTCCGCCGGTCTTAGCCGGGTCAGGTTCAATGGGTCTTTCTCAGCCTAGCATTCTTGCCTAAGGCACCCCCGCAACACTGTGTTGCTGCATAGGATACCATCCTAGCCCTGAAAATCACACGATGCTTCATCCATAAACTGGTCGCCAAGCTGGCGTCCTGTGGCTAAGCTAGCTAAAATGGTGCCTCTTCTGATCGTTAATATTTGGTGATGATGATGCAACTGGCGCAAGCTCGGTTTAATATGATTGAACAGCAAATCCGCCCCTGGGATGTGCTCGACCAGCGCGTGTTGGATTTGTTGGAGGCGCTGCCACGTGACACCTTCGTCAACGACAGCAATAAACCACTGGCCTATGCTGACATCAATATTGCATTGGATCACGGCGAAGTAATGATGTCGCCCAAACTCGAAGCACGCATGGTGCAAACATTGAACATCGGTGACACCGAGCGCGCACTTGAAGTGGGTACGGGCAGCGGTTATGTCACTGGCCTGCTGGCTAAAATGGCCGCGCATGTCACCAGCGTCGATATCCATGAAGACTTTTTGCTGCAAGCCAAATCACGCCTTGATCATCACGATATTAGCAATGTCACACTTGAGCAGGGTGATGCATCAAACGGCTGGAAAACCGACGCAGAAAGCTACGATGTTATCGCCGTAACGGGTTCGTTGCCACAATATATCGATGCCTTTGCGCAAAGTCTCAATGTTGGTGGGCGCTTGTTTGTTATTGCTGGCCAACCTCCCATTATGGAAGCTTTGCTCGTCACCCGCGTGACCGTGGATGAATGGGTTAAACAAAGCTTGTTTGAAACAGACTTAGCACCACTGAAAAATGCTAAAACGCCTTCCAGCTTCATATTTTAGGCGGCGCATTTTAATCACTAAGTGCGCTGTTTCTAGAATAGAAGTGTCAGCTCGCATGCTGATCTTACTTGCTGCGTTTGGCCTGTCTTGCAATGCTAATGCGGTTAACCTTGAAGAAATTCTTAGTCTTGCTTTAGCTAATAATCCGCAGGTTAATCAAGCTGAGGCGGCTTACAACATAGCATTAGAGTCTCGCCCACAGGCGCGCGCAAATTTCTTGCCTAATATTAACCTCACTGCCAACACCACCGACAATTCACAAGATCGTCAATTTGAGATTGGCCAATTTGGTGGTAACGAAGACTTTAACTCACGTGGTTATACGCTAAGTCTGACGCAATCTATATACAACCGCGATGCGATCGTGCAGCGGCGTCAGACAAATGCCATTATCGGTGAAGCCGAGGCTAATTTTGCTAGTGCCAAACAAGGGCTTATTGTGCGTGCCGCTGAGCGTTATTTTGATGTGTTGGCTGCAGAAGACAATGTTACGTTTGCCGAGGCCGAAAAAAAATCTATCGCGCGCCAACTTGACCAAACTAATGAACGGTTTGATGTCGGCCTGATTCCTATTACCGACGTTAATGAAGCGCAAGCGAGTTATGACTTGTCTATTGCTGATGGCATTGACGCTGAAAATACGCTTTTAAGCGCACGTGAAGGCTTACGTGAAGTCACTGGCAACTATCACGATGTTCTGGCACCGTTGATCGCTAACACGCCGCTACCCTCACCTGACCCTGATAATATTGAACGCTGGGTCGAGGTGGGGCTTAATGAAAATCTCACCGTACAGGCCGCCGAATTTGCTAGCGAAAATCTACGTCACGCGATAGACCGCGCGAAATCTGGTCACTATCCTAGCGTTGATGTTGTCGCTAGTCAGTCTAATAGTGTTTCTGGTGGTGGTAGCCTCGGTGGTAGCGAAATCGACAGCACAGCATTGAGTTTGCAGCTCAATGTGCCGCTTTACCAAGGCGGGCGAATTCGCTCACAAACACGCGTAGCACTAGCGCGCCTGGATGAAGCAAGCCAACAACTTGAACAACAACGACGTAGCACGGTACGTCAGGTTAGGGAATCGTATTTGGGAGTGCTAGCAAGCATCAGCCGTATTAACGCATTAAAACAAGCCGAAAAATCAAGTCAAAGTGCTCTAGAAGCCAATGAGGTAGGTTTGGAAGTTGGTACTCGCACCACGGTTGATGTGCTCGATGCGAGGCGGGGTTTATTTCGTGCTAAACGTGATCTAGCTCGAGCGCGTTATGATTATATTTTGAATACACTGCGCCTAAAACAAGCAGCGGGTGTGTTGACTAATAATGATATTCGCGAGGTGAATCTCTGGTTAAGCCGTTAGGAAAGCGCTGATTTATTATCAACATATGCCAGTAGGTGTTTTCTCACAGAGCGCTAATCTGGCCTACTCAAGACATAACGCCGCAGGACTTCAAGTGCAACATAGTTAGGGAGTCTATGAATAATTCATGGAACACGATCTTACGCCTAAAATCTTCTAACTCTTCGGCGCTAATCTTACCAATAGCCTCGCTATTGCCTACGGTTTTCGTCTCGATCTGAAAAATTTTAGACACAATCTCTCTGCCCCAAAATTATTCAAAGGCTCCCTAGTTCATTTAGATGTATTGGCTATCTATAATAGGATCAAGCTGTTTGGCAATTAATGCCTTGACCCTATCGACCGCACCGCGGTTTTGCTCTACAACCAGTCGTCCCTGCTCACCGGCATTATCTCGCAGATTGGGCTCTTGCAAAAATTCAATCACAGCTAAACCAAGCTCGTTGGCATCCATGACTCGTCGTGCCGCACCTTTGTCCAATAGCAGCTCACTAATGTATTCAAAATTATGCGTGTAAGGGCCAATTATCACAGGCAAACCCACGGCAGCGGGTTCTAATAAATTATGCCCACCTATTGGCACCAGGCTACCCCCTACAAATGCGACATCTGCCGCTGCATAAAACATCGCCAGTTCACCCATGCTATCACCGAGAAAGATATGGGTATCATCCGAACATATAGTGTTAGCACTGCGCCGTATAACGTTTAAGCCATGCTTTTGACAAAGTGATTCCACTTTGTCAAAGCGTTCTGGATGACGCGGCACTAACACTAACAGCGCCTCAGGCACAGTTTTTTGAACAAGATTAAAACCCTGTAAAACCTGCTCATCTTCACCATCGTGTGTGCTGGCAGCAATCCAGACTGAGCGACTGCTACCCCAAATACGGCGTAGCGCCTCTGCCTCCTCAATCTGGCTCGATGCAATGCTAATATCAAATTTAACATTACCTGTCATAAACACGCGCTGATGCGGCACACCCAAGGCAATAAATCGCTCGGCATCGGCTGATGTTTGTGCAGCCACCACATCCAGACAGCGTAATGTTTTTTCTGTCAGCCCGGCAAAGCGGCCATAAGAACGCGCTGAACTGTGCGACAAACGCGCATTAATCAGCATTAAAGGAATCGATTCAAGCGCGGCATAATGGTAGAGATTCGGCCAGATCTCGGTTTCCATAATCAAGCCTATGCAGGGCTTACTACGTTTGAGAAAACGCTTCACTGCAAAGGGCAAATCATAGGGCAAATAAGCATGTGTGACGTGCTCACCCAGGCTTTGTTTGAGACGATCGGCACCCGTAGAGGTCATGGTAGTCACCAACACCGGCGTATCGGGATAACGATTAATAATTTGTTTTAATAATGGCACCACCGCCTGCACCTCACCAACCGAGACGGCGTGCAACCAAATAGGTGCTTTGGCAAAAATTGGCGTTTGACCCCAACGTTGACCTAGGCGCTGTTGCCATGCATGGTGAGTTTGTTGTGACCAAAGTGCCCGCCACCATAGCCGCAGCTCAAAAAAAATGGCGACGGGTAGGGCAAGTAACGTATAGAGGTGACGCATTCGTAATCTGCTTGGTTAAACTAAAAAGCTGTATTGTTGTATGGCATTGGGCACACCTGCTCAACACTACGGCGGTGTAAAAGAGTAACGTATGCTAGCATAGCACGCTGGGTCTCAACGCCTCCCAGGGTCTGTTAACACTATAAACATGGTAGCGTTGCCGCCCCAAATTGAGTCAGGCGCCCCGCAGGAAGTGCCCCCACGCCTTCGCGGGGGCAGGCTCTTGGGGTGCAAGGC
>JAESQP010000047.1 GCA_016765075.1 Gammaproteobacteria bacterium | reverse complement strand
TGGCAATGGTAATGGTAGTTTAATTGGTGGCGGTCGTGATGGTTGGGCTGGTCTACGTGGTTCTTTCGGTACGGTTGCTCTGGGTTTTCAGGGTCGTCCTTGGAAAACCTTATCACATGCCTTAGATCCTTTTGAAGGGACTATTGCTGACTACAGCAATGTTTTAGGTCGCGGCGGCGAAGGTGATGCTGGTTTTGACACCGGTATCGGCAATTCCATCATTTGGTTTGGTCCTAACCTCGGCGGCTTCACTTGGCATGCACAGTATGGTGCAGAAGATTCTGATGGCGGTGCTAATAACTTTGGTCTGCAAGGTAACTATAGCAACGATCGATTCTTGGTCGGAGCATCTTACGATGAAAATGAAAATACAGGCGCTGGTGGTGATGACAATACAGCGCTTAAGATCCTTGGTAGCGTTAACTTTGGCAATGTCACCATTACGGGTGCTTATGAGCAACTAGAAGGTGTTGGCTTTGTCAATAATGCTGATCGCGATGCATTTTGGCTTGCTGGTACCGTTAACCTAGGACATGGCTCTATCCGCGCTTCTTTTACTGCGGCTGATGATGCTGATAATGCTACCGCTGCTGGTGGTGGTGGTGCTGATCAGTTCTCACTCGGTTATTTCGGTGATCTGAGTGATAATGCAACCTGGTATGTGATCTATTCACAAATTGACAATGACAGCAATGGTAACTACGGCTTCAGATCGGATCCTAGTACCTCCAGCCTAGACGCAAGCTTAACTGGTGTTCAAGGCGAAGACAGTGATGCCATCGCTGTTGGTATCAAGTATAACTTTGCTGCAGACTTGATCTAAAGCAAGGCACTGTTAGTAGTTAGCAATAACTATTAAATAGTATTAAAGGGCGCCTCTTATGAGGTGCCCTTTTTTTATGCCTTGATTTTTTTCGAAATTTGTACTCCAGCAAGGGGGTATTAATGGGTTCAGCGGGTTAGGCCACCAACAGTCGCCGCTTTAGGCGAGGTGTTAGCCACAAGGCGCATCTCACCGTGAAGAACAAGCCCCTTTACAAGAACGCGCCCCGCAGAAAGTTCCCCCGTGCTTGGCACGGGGGCAGGCTCTTTGGGTGCAACACCGCGGATGACGAGCCTGTCACTATTTCTATATAAAGTAGATACAAATGTTGACACGTTATTTTAATGTGTTATTTTATATACAAATGTAGATACTATTTTAAGGTAGAAAAAATGAAAACCGAGATTAAACAATGGGGTAATAGTGCAGCTGTACGCTTGTCTAGCAAGACGTTGGCAGCAGCTAATTTGAAAATTAGCAGCGCTATTTCTATCGCAGTAAAAGGCAGAAAGATTGTTATTGAACCGGTTGACGAAAACGTGTCGAAGCGCCTCAAATTACCTTTTAATGAAGCCGTGTTACTTGAGGGTTTAACGCCAAAAGGCGCTCATGCTGATGAATTAGCCGCTATTACCGCCATCGAGATCGGCGAATAGTGGTTAACTACATTCCGCATAGGAATGAAATTATTTGGCTGGATTTTGAACCTACCAAGGGAAAGGAGATTGGTAAATATCGACCGGCACTGGTTTTGTCATCAAAAACATATAACAAGAAAACAGGCTTATTAATTTGTTGCCCAATCAGCACCAGCATACGCGGACATTTAACCGAAGTCGCCATTGCTAATTTGGACAAACCCTCTGTTGTGGCAGCGAGCTTGATTCAGACATTATCCTGGAAAGATCGCAAAGCAAAACTCATTAAAAATGCAGACAAAGGAGTGTTTGAACAAGTGTTACTAAGAATAATCCCGCTTATTGGTGCTGATGAAGTTATTGGTCATTTTATTGAGCCACCATAGTAAACGTAGCCTGGATGAAGTGTAACGGAATCCGGGTTAGCTCTAACAACACTATTAATACTAGTGATAATGGCATCTAGTTGATTTCTTTTAATAAGGCCTGCTTTTCTTTGTTCGCCGTTACGCCTGTTAGACAAAACCCTACCATCTCATCGGCATTATTGATTGCAATGGCCTTAACGCCATCCTCTGTATTTTCTATCTGCCAGGACACTTCATCACCTTGTGTAATACCTGCCACAACAATTGGGTGTAAGGTGGTTTTAACAATCACCGGCATAATGGGATAAACAACGGCTGTCGTCTCACCCACTAATGTTTTTGCCAATGCCCGTGCACAGTGCATAATCGGCATAACATAGGGCAGAACCTGCCCTTCGACTTCAGCACAATCTCCCAAAGCATAAACTGCGTCAGCTGAACTTTGTAAGGTCGCATCAACAACAATGCCCCGATTGACAATCAAGCCTGCTTGTTTGGCAAGTTCGGTTCGTGCGCGTAAACCGATGGCAGAGATGACTAAGTCAGCGTCAACGTTATCGCCGTTTTCCAATACAATATGGTATGCGCTATTATCTTTTTTAAGTTGTTTTATGGTGGTGCCTAAATGCCAGGTAACACCTACTTTTCCTAAAGCGGTTTGCAAGGCTTTACCCGCTTCAATAGGAATCAAGGTATCCAGTGGTGTATCACCCAAACCGATAACATCGACTTGATAGCCTTGGCTCAGCAGGTCGTTGGCAAACTCGCAACCAATTAAACCGGCACCGACTATGGTGATACGCTTGACATGGTTGGCCAGCTTTTCTCTAAAATGCGCATAGTCGTTAATATCGTTAACCGAGAGCACATCGTCGTTGGCATTACCTGAAAATGCAATGCGAATGGGGTCGGCACCTAAGGCCAATACTAACCGCTCATAGTCAACGACTCTGCCGTTATCCAAGACGCAGGTTTTGCCTGCGGTATTAATCTCGCTAACCATTGTATTGGCAATGACTTCGAGATTGAGTTGCTCGGCCATTTTTGCCGCCGGGGTCATAACCAAGGCATTGGCATCTTTACCCTGTGCTAATGCTGTTGACAACATGGGCTTAGAATAAAAATCGGCGGCATCGCTGCTAATCAGGGTTAAGGCGGTTGCCTTATCCAGTTTCCTCAATTCTCTGGCCAGTGTGTAACCAGCTAAACCACTACCAATGATGGTAATACTCGACATACTGTTCTCACTTTTTTATTAACAAAGAATGGATTGATTATTAGCTAACCAGCACAATATATACACAATTATTCGCCAAAGTACACTTTGCCCAAGAAACAAAGGCATGTACACTGCGCACCATTTACCAGGGTGTAACAACACATCCTAAAACACAACCGGATCAGGCACTATGACTGACAAAACGACAGAAAATAATCCCGTACAACATCGCCCGCTTATCATTCTGGGCTCTGGGCCTGCTGGCTATTCAGCGGCAGTCTATGGGGGACGTGCCAATCTGTCCCCCATGCTGATTACCGGTATTGAGCAAGGTGGCCAACTGACCACGACGACGGATGTTGATAATTGGCCTGGCGATAATGACGGTGTGCAAGGCCCGGAACTCATGGAGCGTATGCGCAAACACGCGGAACGTTTTGATACGGAGATTGTGGTCGATCATATTCATACCACCCATTTACAACAGCGCCCTTTTCTACTTGAAGGTGACAACGGCCACTATACCTGTGATGCGCTGATTATCGCTACCGGCGCGTCAGCTAAATATTTAGGTATGGAGTCAGAGGAGGCATTTAAAGGCCGTGGTGTCTCTGCCTGTGCGACCTGCGACGGGTTTTTCTATCGCAATAAAGAGGTTGCTGTCATTGGTGGCGGAAATACGGCGGTTGAAGAGGCTTTGTACCTGTCAAATATTGCTTCGAAGGTGACAGTAGTGCATCGACGGGATAAATTTCGTTCAGAGAAAATACTGTCAAACCGGCTCATGGCCAAACAGGGTGAAAACATCAATATCCAATGGGACCATACACTTGACGAGGTTTTAGGTGATAAAATGGGCGTCACGGGCATGCGTATTCGTAGCACCAAAGACGACAGCACACAAGACATTGACTTGAGCGGCATTTTTATTGCTATAGGTCACTCACCGAATACACAAATATTTGCTGGGCAACTCGATATGAAAAATGGCTATATCATCATTAAATCGGGATTGGCAGGCGATGCCACGGCGACGAGTATAGCCGGAGTGTTTGCTGCTGGTGATGTGGCTGATCAGGTCTATCGTCAGGCAGTGACCTCTGCGGGTGCCGGCTGTATGGCGGCATTGGATGCAGAGCGCTATCTTGAAGAGCTGAGTTCAGCATAAAAAAACAGGAAGTTCACATATCCCCCAGGAGGAAACCATGCTACGACATGCAGCAGAGCGCCGCGCTGCACTACGCGTTGGCGTAAGTTGCAAGCTGGATTATGCCGAGCAAGGCACCGAGCAAAATTCAGAGCATACAAGTCATGGTACGCTTAATAATCTAAGCACGACTGGCTTGGCATTCCAAACGAATGAGCAGTTTAAGCTCGGCACATTGCTTGATGTTCGGCTTGACCCTGGTAATACGCTGATTGCACCGCTTGATGCAACCATCGAAATTATTCGTGTTGATACGGCTGAAGACCTAAGCGGTTATAACATTGCCGGTCGCATCACCCAGATTAACCATTAATTTTACGCAGTCACCACCATTCTGGTCGCTGCCTTACAAGCTTGTAGCTTCGCTATACTGTAAAATGCGCCTTATGTGTGCTTGTAGCCTCTGCATGATCCCAAGCATACAGATGCACCAACAGTAGGCGTTTAGGCGAGACGCAGCAGATACATGCTTAGGATCACGCCCCGCGGGTCTTGCACACATAGAGGCGCACTTTAGGATGCAAGATCGTTATTTAACCCGCTATGAAACCATTCTCAGTGATGTCGGTGAAAAACAATGGAATCGTCTTAATCAGCGTAATAACCCTTTTCTAAGTTACGAATTTCTTGAAGGTATCGAACGCTACAACTGTGTCGGCGGCGATTCTGGTTGGCAACCCTGTCATATTACCTTATGGAAAAACGATATTCTGGTTGGCGCACTGCCTCTTTACAGCAAGCTGCATTCTTGGGGTGAATTTGTCTTTAACTTTGCCTGGGCCGATGCCTACGCACAGCATGGTCTTGCTTACTATCCAAAATTAGTTAGTGCAATTCCATTTACACCTGTTGTTGGCCAACGCTTTCTCTGTGCTGAGGATGATCACGCTGAAACAATCAGTATAAAACAACAGTTAATAGAGTCCGCTATTGGCTATGCAAAAGAGAGTAATTATTCTTCTTGGCATTGCCTTTTCCCTGAAGACCCAGGTTTTTCTAATGAGCTGAAAACAAAAAATTCACTTATACTGGAACGTTGGGGTTATCAATTTCATTGGCAAAACCAACACTATCAACACTTCGATGATTTCTTGGCTTCAATGACATCCTCTAAACGGAAAAAAATCCGCCGCGAACGGCGTCGCGTTAAAGAACAAGGCATCACGCTACAAACTCTCACGGGACATGAAATAAGCGACCAACAATGGCAAGTATTTTATCAATACTATCTGTCTACTTTTTCAAAAAAGAATAATTACCCGGCTTTTACTCTTGAGTTCTTTCAAAATTTGGGTACAACCCTTCCCGACCAGGTGCTATTAATTTTGGCACAATATGATGGACATAATGTTGCTGGTGCATTTTTTATGCGCAATGCCACGCACCTTTACGGTCGTCATTGGGGCTGTTTGGCCGAGTTTCACAGCTTACATTTTGAACTGTGTTACTACGCGGCGATAGAATACTGTATTGTTAATGGTATTGACTATTTTGATGCGGGTGCTCAGGGTGAGCATAAAATAAGCCGCGGTTTTTTACCGGTTAAAACCCGTTCATTACATTGGATTGCGCACGAAGGTTTTCATCATGCCATTGACGATTTTTTGTGCCAGGAACGCCATGGTGTTAGCAACTATATTGAGCATGTGAAAACGCATTCGCCCTTCAAAAATAAGGGAACCTCTTGATTTATTCTGGACGAAGT
>JAESQP010000046.1 GCA_016765075.1 Gammaproteobacteria bacterium | reverse complement strand
GCTTGGCGAAATAATGCGAAAAAACATAACAAGAACATCAAGATCGTTCGCTATCGCTCACTGGGACGCGCAAAAAGCACGCGCCCCTTATGTAAAGCGTTAGTTGCCTTTCAAAGTATGGAGTAAATAATGAGCAGGGACTGGGAATCAATTTTCACAACATGGTCACAAGGGCCGAGCAAAACTGAGCAGGAACGTGCTGAAAATGCAGAAAGGCAAATTAGGAAGGCTATTCAGGCTAGCGAAAAGTTAAAAAATCGAAACATCAAAGTATTCACACAGGGTTCTTACAGAAATAGGGTAAACGTTAGACAGGATAGCGATGTAGATATAGGTGTTCTCTGCACCGATACTTATTTTCCTGAGTACCCCGACGATAATGTGAAAATGGAACTTGCCAAAAGTTTTATACCCGCAACTTATGAATACGCAACTTTTAAAAATGAGCTGGAAGAAGCGCTTGTAGCAAGATTTGGAAAAACGGCCGTTACGCGTGGAAGCAAAGCATTTGATATTAAAGCTAACACATATCGTGTCGAATCAGATGTTGCAGTATTTTTCGAACACAGAAGATATGTAACTTCAACCTACCATCATACAGGTGTTGAAATGATACCTGATGACTATCAGTCTCCCAGCGTTAAGAATTGGCCGGAGCAACATTATCAAAATGGTGTTTCTAAAAATGATGCGAACACAAGACGATATAAAAGGGTAGTTCGTGTAATAAAGAAGCTATCGAACGAAATGGCGTCCAAAGATATTCAATCTGCGAAAGACGCTCCGAGTTTTCTTATTGAATGTTTAGTATTTAATGCCTCAACATCTTGTTTTGAATATCAAACATTTAAACCAATGGTGAGAGCAGTACTCGCAGAGCTATTCAATAACACCTTGTCTGATGATAAATGTTCAGGATGGGGCGAGGTAAGTGAGTTAAAGTACCTTTTTAGAGCATCTCAGCCTTGGACAAGGGAAAGCGCGCATAAGTTTTTGAGTGATGCTTGGAATTACATAGGATACGAATAATGCTAACTAGACTTCATATATCCTCTTTTATTGGTCTTACCATAGCAGTTTGGTTATTAGCTCTATGGCTGCAAGGAATGCCTGTTCTAAGTGCGGATTTTATTAAGCCATTTAGTGCCGTTGTTGGTGTAATAACATTATTCGTAACGCTATTTAACAAGTACATGTGGTCTTGGAAAATATTTAAAGGCTGGTACGTCAAACGACCAGATTTAAGAGGAACATGGAAAGTTGAGCTAAAAAGTAGCTGGGTCAACCCCGAAACTGGAGAGGTTATTGATCCTATTTATGGTTACGCTGTTATTAGGCAGTCTTTGACATTTTTAAGTGTAAGGCTAATGACAAAAGAATCTCGCTCGGTGTTAGTCGCTCATAGTATTGAGCAACAAGAAGATGATGATTTATTCAAATTAGTCGCAGTTTATCGAAATGAACCAAAAATCGAATTGCAAGGTGTTCGAAGCGAGATACACCATGGTTCTTTCGCTTTAGAGATTCATGGATCACCTGTATACAGCTTAGAGGGACACTATTGGACAGATAGAGCAACAAAAGGCGGTATGAAAATGAGTGATAGAGTAAAAAAAATATATGACACGTATGATCAGGCACAGCATGAAATCGGCAACTAACAAGGCGCTGCACTCGGACAATTTTTCCGCTACGCTTCAAAATTGCCGGTGAGCTTGGTCGTTAAAAGTTAAAAACCACTAATATCATCAATTTAATTGTATAGACAATAAATGCTTGACTACAACTTATTTGTATGTACAATTAAACTGTGAGTTTTTCATACGATCCTAATAAAAATAAACGTAATATAGAACTACGTGGCCTCAATTTTGACCGAGTTGCTGATTTAGATTGGGATAACGCATGGATTTATGAAGACGAACGCAATGAGTATAACGAAATACGTTTTATTGCTTATAGCATGCTAGATAAACGGCTTCACGTTGTTTGTTTCACAGAAACAAAAGATGGTATCCGTGTTATTTCATTTCGAAAAGCAAATAATAGAGAGGTAAAACGATATGAGCAAGAAGCCCTTAATAGATAAAGATGGGGAAGTTCGCGAATTAACCGCTGATGACCTCAAAAAATTTAAGCCCTTATCAGAGGCAAGTCCTGCGCTATATGCAAAAATTAAGAAGGGTGTCGGAGAAAGAGGCACACAAAAATCACCAACAAAAATACCAATTAGTATCAGGGTGAGCCCTGAGGTCGCTGATTATTTTCGCGCTAAAGGCAAAGGTTGGCAAGGTCGTATAGATAGCATTCTTAAAGATTATGTAGCCGATCACAAATAAAAACTTCTAACAATCGCATTAATATGCGACCGTAAATACACCGTTTCGCTTTGCTACACTCTGTATTTACGACAAGTTATACAGGCGTTATATGGCAAAAATATGAATATTAAATACAAAGGAAAAGCGATTTTTGCAAGTATTTTATTGCTGTTTATAGGATGCGTATTCTTTTTATTAGAGAATATTTTTTATCAAACTATCGATGAAGATGGGATTCTGCATGAAAGTCTTTTTATGCCATTGAGTTTTCTGAGTATTTTTTTTGGCTTAATTATTTTGTTGGCCATTATTATTAGTAAATTAATAACCAGGAAGAGCGGGGATATAAATAAGATTGTCTAGCTCAAGCGTGCTTGTCACGCTGAATCTTAGCTACCGAATCCACTCTTCTCACTTTGCGCATGATATTGGCAAGATGGCGGCGGTCTTGAACATCGACCGTTACATGTAACATACTGTACTTGCCATCGCGGTCTTCAACGCTAATATTATCAATATTGGCACCCATATCAGAAAATACTGCAGCAACATTGGCAAGTACGCCTCTACGATTGCGCGCGCGAATCGCCACCTCAACAGGGAACACAGCACCTGGCTCCTGCTGCCATTGCACATCCAATAATTTCTCTGGTGATTTACGCCCCATCAAAGCATTTTTACACGCACTTTGGTGGACAACAATGCCGCGACCAGATGTTAATAAGGCACATATCGTGTCACCAGGTATTGGCCGACAACATTTACCAAAATTAACGACCATGCCCTCGGTACCTTTAATGGCTAGCGGCACACCGGAAGTACGTTCGCGACGTAACCAATTTGGCACATAACGACGCCATTTTTTAGTTTTATCGCCGCTAGTGAGGTGATCGCGCATACGTTTAGCAACCAGTACGGGGGGGCGATTGCCCAGGCCCACTTCGGTATAAAGCGCTTCCAATGAGTCAAGATTGAAATCAGCAAGTAAACCTGCCATCTCCTCATCATCAATCATCGCTAACTTAATTGAAAAAACATCGAGTGCTTTCACCAACAAACGCTGGCCTAACTCTACTGACTCATCACGACGTAAATTCTTTAAATAGTGGCGTATTTTGCTACGTGCCTTAGCCGTCACAACAAAGTTAAGCCAAACAGCATTAGGGTGTGCGCTCGCCGCAGTAATAATTTCTACCGTTTGCCCATTAACTAAAGGTGTGCTCAAAGGGGCTAAGCGACGATCAAGCTTTACCGCAACACAAGTAGCACCGACATCAGTATGCACACCGTAGGCAAAATCAACCGCTGTAGAACCGCGCGGAAAACGCATGATCTTTCCTTTAGGGGTAAAAACATACACTTCATCAGGGAATAAATCGATCTTGACGTTCTCAAGAAATTCGACTGAATCACCTGCTTGCTGCTGCATTTCTAACAAGCCACTCATCCATTCATGAATACTGACAGTGGTACCGCTAGCTTTAAGATCAGATGTTTTATATAGCCAGTGTGCAGCAACACCGGCCTCAGCCACTTTGTGCATATCATGGGTTCGAATTTGAATTTCCACGGGCACACCGTAAGAACCAAATAACACCGTATGCAACGATTGATAACCATTCGCTTTGGGAATGGCGATATAGTCTTTAAAGCGACCGCTGACGGGTTTATACAAATGATGTATAACACCTAGTGCTCGGTAACAACCATCCACCGTATCGAGCATGACACGAAATGCATAGACATCGAATACTTCAGAGAATGATAAGTGTTTCATACGCATCTTGTGATAGATGCTGTACAAGTGCTTTTCGCGGCCTTCGACCTTAGCTTGCAAACCTTCTTGCCATAGCCGTTGCTCAAGCGATCTGTTGATTTTTTCAATAACTTCTTTTCGATTACCGCGCGCACGTTTTATCGCTGCCGATAAAATTCGATAGCGCTGCGGATAAAGCGCCTGAAACCCCAAGTCTTGCAACTCAATACGGAATTGGTTCATGCCCAGGCGATTGGCCATTGGCGCATAAATTTCTAAGGTTTCTTTGGCAATGCGACGGCGCTTATGACTGGCCAAGGCACCTAGCGTACGCATATTGTGCAGACGATCAGCCAATTTAATAATAATGACGCGAATATCGCGCACCATGGCCAACATCATTTTACGAAAATTTTCGGCTTCGGCCTCTAATTTATTTTCAAATTCGATCTGGGTGAGCTTGGTGACGCCATCAACCAGTTCGGCGATCTCACTACCGAACTCACTTTCAATTTCTGCTTTGTCAACGGGGGTATCTTCAATGACGTCATGCAGAATAGCGGCGGCAATGGTGTGATGGTCAAGCCGCATTTCGGCAAGAATGCGTGCAACAGCTAAAGGATGATGAATGTAGGGTTCGCCCGAAGCCCGATGCTGGTCTCGATGAACACGCGCACCAAACTGGCAGGCGCGATAAACGACTGCCACTTGATCTTCAGGTAGGTACTCTTCTAAAAGAGCTTGTAAGGTATCAAGGAGGTGCCCGCCATCAGGTATTGGCGGAAGTGAAGAGCTTGCCTTTATTGCCCCCCCTATCACCTTGGTGACGCCGCGCTCCATATTTTATGGAGCCTGCTATCGATTGTTGTTGGTGATTATTGCAGCGCGCCTTCCAGAGCTTCAGCAGTAATTTCAATCACTGGCTCAGGCTTAGCGACTTCGGTCAGAATAGCTGCGGTAGTCAAACCCTCGGCAATTTCACGCAGAGCAACCACTGTTGGCTTGTCGTTTTCCCACTCAACTTTAGCATCTTGACCCATTTCCAACTGACGCGCACGCTTGGTGGCAACCAGCACCAATTCAAAACGGTTATCAACGTGCTCAAGACAGTCTTCTACAGTAACTCGGGCCATACTCTCTCTCCTAAAAAACTAAAATCGAATCGGTCAATTATAGCATACCTTTGAGCCAATCCAGCGCATTCAGTCTAAGCCGAATAAATGGCCGTATTGCTCTAACTGCTTATCACGATGCAGATCAGTCACATGAAAAATGGTCTTAATATCGACTATCGCTGTATCAAAATCATCGTTCATTACAATGTAATCAAAGTTTTTGCACTGCTCAATATCCGTGCGCGCATCGCGTAGGCGACGAGCAATAATCGCTTCGCTGTCCTGTCGGCGCTTACGTAAGCGTTGCTCTAGAATCTCTAGCGACGGCGGCAATATAAAAATACTCACGGCCTCAGGCATATTTTGCTTCACCTGGGCCGCACCCTGCCAATCGATTTCCAACATCACATTAGCGGAATTTTTCAGGTTAGCTGTAACGAAATTACGTGAAGTTCCGTAATAATTGTCGAAAACACTAGCATTCTCTAGAAAATCATTATCGTCTTTTATGGCCATAAACTGCGCTTGTGAGACAAAATGATAATCCACCCCATCCACTTCGCCAGGACGCGCTACACGCGTAGTATGCGAGACTGACACATTAAGATTTGGCCTGCTTGCAACCAGCGCTTTGACCAACGATGTCTTACCCGCACCCGATGGCGCCGACACCACAAATAAGGTTCCTCTCCTTAGCCTGTTCATTAGGAAATCTCTGGTTTATTCTGGACGAAGTAGATTGTAGCTGAAATATTCAGATTCAAGGCATGAGTCGCACGTAATAGCAGGCTATTGCGAAAATTCACAACGCAGAAGCTGCCCTTTATCTGACCGGGTTCAGGTGCAAGAGTCGAGCTCATGAACAGACCAGAGGTTCCTGAGATCAACTCCATTGCGCTCATCACGACAGTTATTCAATATTTTGTACCTGCTCACGCATCTGCTCAATAAATACCTTCATATCGACAGTCAGCTGCGTCACCACACCGTCCACCGATTTAGCAGACAGCGTATTGGTCTCGCGGTTAAGCTCCTGCATCAAAAAGTCGAGGCGCCGACCAATGCTCTTATCACTTTGCAACGTACTCCTCACCTCTTGAATATGTATGGCTAGGCGATCTAATTCCTCTGCTACATCCATTTTTTGCGCGGCAAATAATAGCTCCTGCTCGACACGAGCAGGGTCTACCTCAACATCCAGTTCTTCGATACGAGCCAGCAAACGATTACGCCAGTGTTCACGCACCTGCGGTAATTTTTTAGCCACCTCAGCCGCCGCTTTTTCCAGGCCATCACAACGTGACAATATCACCGCCTTTAAACTCGCACCTTCACGCAGACGATAGGCAGCAAGCTCATCCAGCGCCTCGTCCAAGGCATCTAACGCAGCCTTTTTTAGGCCATCGACATCTTCAACTTCCCTCGCCAACACACCCGTCCAATTCAATACATCTATAACATTGGCTTGCGCCAAGCCATGAATCTCACACTGCACCTCGTCCATGACTTTATTAAGCTGAGTCAATACAGCCTTATCGACACGTAATGACGCTGCCCCTGCTAATGCGTGCCCCAGCTTAAGGCTACAATCGACTTTACCGCGATTGAGCTTGGCTGAGATACGCTTACGCAAAGCGGGCTCAACATTAGCCCAATCACGCGGCAGGCGCGGGCTAATCTCAAGATAACGATGATTGACTGTCTTGACCTCCCAAGCGATTTCAGTGTCTCCAAAGCGACGCCGAACACTGGCAAAACTGGTCATACTGCGGATACCCATCACGAACAAGTTTCCTCGAAAAAGCGCACGTATGAGCCACTCCCTAGCTGCGTTACAACTCCTTGTAATATAACCAATATTACGCGTCGTTGCGCCTTGCCAGGAAGCCGCTCATACGCACTCTTTTGCGCAAAACCTGTCCGCGATAGGTATATCATTATTTATCCTTGTCTTATCATCTGAGCAATGTATTTTAACGCCGGTAGGACAGCACGGTGTACGGGCGCTATAATCCGTCACTTTTAGCCAATCAAGAAGGTCATACTATGCGCCCTAGCGGACGAGCCCCCGATCAATTACGCACGGTAAAACTAAGTCGTAACTATACCAAGCATGCCGAAGGTTCTGTACTGGTAGAGTTTGGCGATACCAAAGTGATCTGTACCGCTTCGGTTGAAACACGCGTGCCCAGATTTTTAAAAGGCTCAGGCCAAGGCTGGGTAACCGCTGAATACGGTATGCTACCGCGCTCCACTGGCTCGCGCATGCGCCGCGAAGCCAATAGCGGCAAGCAAGGTGGTCGCACTATGGAAATCCAGCGTTTGATTGGCCGGTCCTTGCGTGCTGCAATAGACCTTGATGCACTAGGCGAAAATTCCATCACTATCGATTGTGACGTGATCCAGGCCGATGGCGGTACCCGCACCGCCTCTATCACCGGCGCCTATGTTGCGCTGGTCGATGCCGTAAAATCCATGAAGCTAAAGAAAAACCCTATCCACGGTAGTGTCGCCTCAGTTTCCGTCGGCATCTACCAAGGCATCCCTGTGCTTGATCTTGATTACGCCGAAGATTCTAATGCCGAAACCGACATGAACGTCGTCATGAATGAAGCCGGCGCCTTCATCGAAATACAAGGCACCGCCGAAGGCCATGCCTTTCGCAAAGACGAACTCGATGCTATGTTAGCCTTGGCAGAAAAAGGCATAGGCGAATTAATAACACTGCAACAAAAGGCTTTGGCCGAATAACTATGGTAGAAAAACGATTGGTGCTGGCCAGCAATAACGCTAAAAAGATTGCCGAAATTCAAAGCATTCTGGCCAACATCAATGCCAATATTACCGTCATCACACAAACCAGCATTGGCGTTAAAGAAGTCGCAGAAGACGGCCTTAGCTTTGTCGAAAATGCGCTCATCAAAGCACGTCATGCCGCCAAGATCTCTGGCTTGCCCGCAATAGCCGATGATTCTGGGTTAGAGGTCGACGCCCTCAACGGCGCACCCGGAATTGATTCCGCACGTTACGCTGGCGACAATGCCAGCGACGCAGACAATAATAAAAAACTGCTAACAGCACTAACTAATGAAGAGCCTGAGCTGAATCTACAGACACAACACTGTGCACGATTTTATTGCGTCATTGTTTATTTACGTCACGAACTCGACCCAACACCGCTAATTTGTACTGGTGCATGGCAAGGCCACATTGTCAGCACAGCGCAAGGCGAAAATGGCTTTGGCTATGACCCCTTGTTTTATGTGCCAAGCCATCACTGCACTTCAGCCCAACTAGCCCCTGAAATAAAATCACAAATCAGCCATCGCGGCCAGGCCTTGCGTCTATTTTCTAAACGCTATCGTGAGCTCATAACCTAACGTGTTTCAGTTTTCTTCACCACCACCACTTTCGTTATATATACATTTACCCTGGTGTGTCAAAAAATGTCCCTATTGTGATTTTAATTCACACGGGCTTAAAAATGATTTGCCCGAAAAACGCTATATCGATGCTCTGCTGACAGATCTTGAAACCGAACTGCCTTTAGTGTGGGGGCGACAAGTCGTTAGCCTGTTTCTCGGTGGCGGCACACCCAGCCTGTTCAGTGCAGAGGCCATAGATCAATTGCTTGCTGGTGTTCGCGCACGTCTACCCTTGCGCGGTGATGCCGAAATCACGATGGAAGCCAACCCTGGTACGGTAGAACAAGAACGCTTTTCTGCTTACCGTAAATCAGGTATCAATCGTTTATCCATTGGCATACAAAGTTTTAATGATGCACACCTCGCATCACTCGGCCGTATACATGATAGCGAGCAGGCAAAGCAAGCCATCACCACTGCGCAAAAAGCAGGCTTTGACAGAATCAATCTCGATTTAATGTACGGCTTACCCAATCAAAGTATCACACAAGCGTTAAATGATCTGAATACCGCTATCGACTTTGCGCCCGAACATATCTCACATTACCAACTGACTATAGAGCCTGACACCGCCTTTGCTAAACAACCACCCATGCTACCCAGTGATGATGCTCGCTGGGACATGCAGCAACAGTGTCAACAACGCCTGTCTAATGTAGGTTATAAACAATACGAAGTATCGGCCTATGCACGCAACAAAAAATATAGCCGACATAATATGAATTACTGGAGCTTTGGTGACTACCTTGGCATTGGCGCAGGGGCACATGGAAAAATCACCATTGGCCCAGAACAACGTATCGAACGCCGCTGCAAACTACGAAACCCCTTGCGCTATATGGACGCTGTCAAGACCCAACAGTTTATTGATGGACATCACGATATCGATCCTGACAATGCCGCCTTTGAATTCATGCTCAATAGTATGCGCCTTGTCGAGGGCATCAAAACCGAAACCTTCGCGCAACACACTGGTCTCGACATTGAGATTATTCAAGATAAAATTAAACTGGCGCAAGAACGTGACTTATTAGAAAAAAACCTAGGAAATAATAAGTCACGCTTACAAGCCACCGAGCACGGTCACCGTTTTCTCAACGACCTCACTGCATTATTTTTACCTGAATAATCTTAAAAAATAGGCCTGACATGAGCACACACCCTATCGTTGTTAGCGGACCCCTTACCGACTCCGCCATGAAAACTGTCACCCATCAAATCGGTAGTGAAATACTGCAACATAAAGATGGCTTGCTTATTATCAAGGCCAGTCATTATTTACCTAAAAATAGACTTACTGCCTTACGGCAAAAACTTAATGTTGATATCAATCAACTCCCCGAGTCTTTTGACCCAAATACTGTCGGCCTAGTTATCAGCGATATGGACTCCACCTTTATCGCTATTGAATGCATTGACGAAATCGCCGATTTTGCCAACCTCAAGCCACAAATTTCCAAAATTACCGAATCAGCTATGCGTGGTGATATTAATTTTGAAACATCTCTTAAACAACGCGTCGCTCTGCTTGCTGGTCTCGACACCAGTGCTCTCGAACGTGTTTATAACGAACGCTTACAACTCAACCCTGGCGCCAGTGATTTGGTGAAAGGTCTGCACAATAAACCCATCCCTTTTGCCCTAGTCTCCGGCGGCTTCACCTTCTTCACCGAAAAACTCAAAGCCAAATATGCGCTGGATTTTACCAAGGCCAACACACTCGAAATCATCGATAACAAACTTAGCGGTAAAGTATTAGGCCAAATCGTTGGCGCACAAACCAAAGCCGACTATTTAGATGAGCTTTGCCAAACCCTGGCTATCACGCCACGGCAAACTATTGCCATGGGTGATGGTGCTAATGATTTATTAATGATGAACAAAGCCGGGTTAAGCGTTGGCTATTATGCAAAGCCAGCCGTACAAGAGAAGGCAGACATTATCATTAATCATTCTGGACTTGGACTGGTATTGGAATTAATTTTAGCTGGGTAGGTTTCCTTTATTTTTTTTCGCTCTAAGCGTTTGAGTACTCAATTTATCATTGCAATACATTTACATATTACTAACAAAAATAAGATCCCATATACCATGACCCAGGCGCAGGCCGCGTCGCTCAAATTTGGTTTCAACGCGACCACCTGTATCGGGATTAAAATTTCCTTTGCCAGCAAAATTTGACAACTGTTCGCAGCCTTCAGCTATGCGCAGCATATGCTCCGCATAGTTCTGCCAATCGGTCGCCATATGAAAAATACCACTGGGTTTTATGCGCTGAACGATCATATCAACAAAGGTAGTTTGTACGATACGACGCTTATGATGTCGCCTTTTATGCCAAGGGTCAGGGAAAAATAGATAAACCCCACCCAAAGAGGCTAAAGGTATTATTGCGCTCATTACCTTCACTGCATCAGCGCTGATGACACGAACATTCTCGAGATTAAATTCTTTGATCTGACATAGCAGGCTACCGACACCAGGTTGATGAACTTCAATACCAATAAAGTTATGCTGAGGTCGCAGCAAAGCCATCTCGACCAAAGACTGACCCATACCAAAACCGATTTCAACAAAGGTAGGCGCATTACGCTCAAACAATTTTTGGTAATCAAGCTGAGTATTGTCAAGCTCAATGCCAAAACGGGGCCAAAACAATTCTAATGCGCGCGCTTGACCCTCAGTGAGACGACCACTACGACGGACGTAGCTACGGATAGAGCGACGCGGTTCTTGTTTTTGCGTGCCCTCAGATATATCGGGACATTCATTGAGATAGGGCAAGCTTGTTATCTAAAAAAAGCTACCGTCTATGGGGGACGATGCATTAGCGTAAAGTTTACGCGGCATGCGGCCAGCGAGATAAGCCTCTCGCCCCGCTTCCACACCTTTCCTCATCGCTGACGCCATCAATAACGGATCTTGAGCCGCCGCAATCGCGGTATTCATTAACACACCATCGCAGCCTAACTCCATAGCAATAGCAGCATCTGAGGCAGTACCGACCCCGGCATCGACGAGAATAGGCACGGACGCATTTTCCAAAATGATCTTAATGTTATAAGGGTTTCGTATACCCAGGCCTGAGCCGATAGGTGCTGCTAATGGCATCACCGCAACGCAACCCATCTCTTCCAGACGTTTAGCGATAATGGGGTCGTCATTGGTATAAACCATCACCTTGAAGCCATCCTTAACCAGTACTTTAGTCGCTTCCAGCGTAGCCGTAATATCAGGGAATAAGGTTTTTTTATCGCCCAGCACTTCAAGTTTTACCAGGTCGTGGCCATCTAATAATTCACGTGCCAAATGGCAAGTGCGCACAGCATCTTCTGCGGTATAACAACCGGCTGTATTCGGCAAAATCGTGTATTTATCCGGCGTAATTATATCAAGTAAATTCGGCTCACCAGGGTTTTGACCAATATTGCTGCGACGAATAGCCACCGTCACAATCTCAGCGCCACTGGCCTCAATGGCGGCCTTGCTCTGGGCGAAATCCTTATATTTACCCGTACCCACTAACAAACGTGACCGATAGGAAACCCCCGCAATAACAAGACTATCGTCACCCTGGTCAGGATTTTTCAGATTCACCACCGCTACTGCTGACATAAACGCCTCTTCATTAACTAACCACCACCAATAGCCTGCACAACTTCAACGCGGTCACCAGTATTGAGTCTACACTCACCATAGCCACTGCGCGGCACAATTTCGAGATTCACCTCAACCGCAACACGACGACCGGCCAGCTCTAGCTGCGCCAGCAAATCAGCAACCGTAACGCTAGATAAAAACTGGCGTTGTTCGCCATTTAGCTTGATGGTTATCGCTTCAGACATAAACACTATTTTAGCATAGTGATATGCCTATGCTGAGACAGCCTTGCAACGCCATGTATAATTCCTATTCAACGCGGGTGTAGTTCAATGGTAGAACCTCAGCTTCCCAAGCTGAATACGTGGGTTCGATTCCCATCACCCGCTCCATTGACGCCGTAATCAGTATCCTTC
>JAESQP010000045.1 GCA_016765075.1 Gammaproteobacteria bacterium | reverse complement strand
GAAATAGAGCACTGGTATCGGTACCAAACCTAAATTAACCACATCACGACCACTCTCGGTCAAACCTTTGATTAAGGCATTAAGTAGCTCTGGGCCGGATAAACGACCGTCACGCGCAACAACAATAGTTTGTTGGCCACGCGCATAGGCTTCGCTGCCTAGCGCACGGCCAATATCCACAACTAAATCAGTGGTAAGTGTTTCACCAACAATACCGTGAATGTCATAGGCTCTAAAAGCATCCACTGGCACAACTTGTCGCTGTTTAAGTTTTGGTGCTGGCCTTATATTTTCTGCTGACGTCGTGTTTTCTTGAAAAATCAAATCAATCGTTTCAAAACCTGGACTCGGGATCTCAGCGTGCTCATACTCGTCGTCTTCATTGCTGTCATGATCTACCTGAATAGGTGTTGGTGTGGCATCAACATCAATACGGCTAATCATATCGTAAGTGCTAACAAAATTACGCAAACGAATATCACTCACTTGCCGTAATAATCGACCGGCCACCATGTCGCGTACCAGTGACACGATACTGCCAAGGTCTTTACGCACTGAATTTGCGATCAAACGCGCAAACACCACAATCAGTATAAGTAAAACCAAGGCTGCAGCGATAAAAATCATGGCGTAATAACGCGCATTCAACTCGAAACCCAATGACACAGGCGCCGGCGGAAAATAATGCGAACGCCATGCAGTGCCGTTTATTGACCGTTCAAGCGCATTGCCAGTTTCTGATAATGCAACATCGCCATACTTGGCCAACACTAACGGTCTACCTTTTGCCAGCGGTTGCTGTAATTCAAAATACCCACCACCGTATTGCGCCATCTCTTTGACCACCTCATTGAGGAAATCGTCTTTAAAACTCACCAACAAAAACCCTAATAAACTGCGATTAGAGTGGCTTTCTATACGGTTAATAAAATCAATATGACTATAGTCGCTAGCAAATTGGTGACTCTCTAAAGGTGGGTTAACACCTCGCCCATGCGAATCAAGCAAATCAATATCAGCAAAACCAAGCTCCGGAAAGTCGCCCGGACGAGCAGTGCGTACGATATTCGCAGGCAACAACATAACTCGCATTGCCTCAGGGAAAAGCACGGCAATCTCCGCCTCACGTTGCTGCAGGGCATCTGGATTGACATTCTCTAACGCCTGCTCGGCAATCGGATCATTAGCAAGGATTTCTATACGCGAATGAAAGCGAATAAAATAATTAGATAACTCACGACCTATCGTATTGGCATCAGCATCGTTTTGTTGCTCGTAGCGTTGGCTAAAATGCTCGGTCAATAATACGTAGACACCCGCGCCTACGGCAAGAATAATGGCAATAGCAAGCATCGCTAGTATCCATAGCAAGCCCTGAATACTGAATTTTGTCTCATGAATAGTCTGCGTCAAGTTGAAAGAGCTAGCACTCTGAGCGGACTTATTGAATAACTTAAGCTTATTTTTCATTACCCTAACTTTATCAACTGCTTAAACCTAATCCTTATTTCAATGAACCTTTGATTTATTCAGGCACAAGAGTTGAGTTGATGGATAAACCAGAGGTATCCTTAAGCCATTCTTGAGCTGCTAGATGCGACCAGAGTGACCAAAGCCTCCCTCAGCTCGGTCACTAATATTGAATTCTTCAACAATGCCGAACGTAACCTGTACAACAGGTATCACCACCAGCTGGGCAATGCGCTCGCCCACTTCGATACTAAATTCTACTTGACTACGGTTCCAGCAAGAAACGAACAAGCCACCTTGATAATCTGAATCAATCAAACCCACCAAATTACCCAACACAATGCCGTGTTTATGACCTAAGCCCGAACGCGGCAAAATTATCGCCGCATAGGCCGGGTCACCAATGTGGATGGCTATACCGGTCGGGATCAGAATCGTCTCGCCAGGTGCAATTATTGTCATTTGATCCAGCATGGCGCGCAAATCCAGACCCGCCGCACCATCAGTGGCGTAGGCAGGTAGAGGGAACTCGCTACCCACGCGCTTATCGAGCACTTTGAGCTCAAGTTGCTGCATGATAATGCGCTCCAATGATGGCCACCATCTGGCGTGCCAGCTTATGCTTGGTCGTTTTTTCCAGGTGCTGACTACCATCCGCCCAGTACAAGGTCATGGCATTATCATCCACTTCAGCGCCCTGACCCTCACCGACTTGATTGGCGGCAATAAGGTTCAGCCCTTTGCGTTCAAGTTTACCTCGTGCATGATTTTCAACATCACTGGTCTCTGCTGCAAAACCAACCGTAAACGGCTTGTTTGGTAAGGCCGCGACACTGGCAACAATGTCACGGTTTGGGGTCAACGCTAAATTGACATCATCGTCTTTGCGTTTTACTTTTTCTTTTGAAGAATTAAGCGGTCGATAATCGGCCACAGCCGCAGCAGCAATAAAGACATCGTTAGTAAGCACCTCAGACATCACCGCCTCATACATCTCGTTGGCACTGTTAACGTTAAGGCATTTTGCTCTTGCTGGTGGCGTCAGTGCAACAGGACCGCTAACAAGCGTGACATCAGCACCGGCCTCGATGGCAGCTTGCGCCAGGGCATAGCCCATTTTGCCTGAACTGCGATTACTAAGAAAACGCATGGCATCAATCGGCTCACGTGTTGGCCCTGCGGTCAGCAATAATTTCGTCCCCGACAAGATGCCGGCCGTAAACAGTTCTGCGATATCTTCGACTAATTGTCCTGGCTCTAACATACGACCAAGACCCACTTCGCCACATGCCTGATCACCCGCGCCAGGGCCTAAAATATGAATGCCACGCTGCTTAAGAACGTTTAAATTATCCTTGGTCGCGGCATTTTCCCACATTAAACGATTCATGGCAGGCGCAACGGCCAGGGTGCTGTCGCTAGCCAAACAAAGCGTCGTTAAAAGATCGTTTGCCATACCCTGACGTAATCGGGCTAACAAATCGGCGCTGGCGGGGGCAATAACGATAACATCTGCCCAGCGCGCCAACTCGATGTGGCCCATACCATCACCTCTATCAGCCTCATCCCAGGCACTGTAGACAATGTTGCCGGATAAGGCCTGAAAAGTCAGTGGCTGAATAAATTCAGTTGCGGTGGCTGTCATCACGACGCGAACCTCGGCACCCTGCTGACGCAGCAATCTGACAAGTTCAGCGCTTTTGTAAGCGGCAATACTGCCACTCACGCCTAATAACACACGCTTATTTACTAGTTCTATCATAGGGGTTCATCTTAAACCTGGATCAGAGCATACCAAAGCGCTTTAAGGTAACATTAAACACGACAAAATCAATGGATTGATTGCAGGACGCTGAAAGGCCTAAGGAGAGACAATGGCAATACATCAATGGCCAGAAGATGAGCGACCACGTGAAAAGCTAATAAATCATGGTGCCAACACCCTTTCCAACTCAGAGCTACTGGCTATATTTCTACGTTCTGGAACCGTTGGCCAAAATGCAGTCGAGCTGGGGCGATCCTTGCTTGAAGAGTTCGGTGGGCTAGCGCCACTGCTTGCTGCTGACTGCCAGCGTTTTTGCCAACATCATGGTGTTGGCAATGCCACTTACGTACAGTTGCAAGCAGCGCTGGAACTGGGTAGGCGCTATCTGTCCGAAGAATTGACTGGCCATCAGGTAATGCTTAACCCAGACCACACTCGCCGTTATCTAGCCAGCCAGCTGCGCCACTACCCACATGAAGTCTTTGCCTGTCTCTTTCTCGATAATCGTCACCGCCTCATCCGCTTTGAGAAACTATTTCACGGCACCATAGACCAAGCCTCGGTCTATCCCAGAGAAGTTGTTAAGCACGCCCTCAAATACAATGCCTCAGCGCTGATATTTGCCCATAACCACCCCTCAGGAGATGCCGAGCCTAGCCAAGCTGATATCGCACTGACACAACGGCTCAAACAGGCTCTGGAGTTGGTCGACATACGTGTTCTCGACCATATCATCATCGGCGCTGGCCATACTACGTCGGTGGCAGAACGCGGGCTGATGTAGATTAATACACTGGCTCTGCCGCAACCATTTAGCTTGTTCATCAGCCCTGATTCTGGTATAAAGGCGGGCTTTGGTTTGTTGCGCACATGTTGATGCGTACACCATAACAATGCATTGGTGAGGTTTAATAAAATGTCCAGGGTATGCCAAGTCACCGGAAAACGGCCCATGGCGGGAAACAATGTTTCACACGCAAACAATAGAACACGCCGTCGTTTTTTACCCAATTTACGTTCGCGTCGTTTTTGGATCGCAGCCGAAGGCCGCTGGGTACGACTACGTATTTCAGCCAAAGGCATGCGTATTATTGATAAAGTGGGTATCGACCAAGTCGTTGCCGACATGCGAAAACGTGGCGAAAGCGTTTAATTAGGGGGTAAAACACACCATGTACGAAAAAATTAGACTCAATTCTTCTGCTGGTACCGGTCATTTTTACACGACTGTTAAAAATAAACGTAATACCCCTGATAAAATGGAAATCAAAAAATATGACCCTGTGGTGCGTAAACACGTACTTTACAAAGAAGGCAAAATCAAATAAATAGCCTCCCGCTTTTGTTTTCGCACAATAAAAAACCCCGCTTAGGCGGGGTTTTTTATTGTTCTATCTAAAGGGAGCCTCACACTTATGCCATTGCTCTCATGGTTTGCATTGTGTAGCCTCTCAAAGCCTGAGCAAACTCTTCCAAAGCTTTGATCCCCGTTGCTTCAGCCTGAAGACACCATTCCTGTATTGCTTCCAGCAAGTGCTCATGCGTCACGGCAGAGCGGCGCATAATCTCCTGCAAATTCTGCTTAAATGAGTAGACGGTGGTTAAGGTTTTATTGTTATCCAAGACGCTCTCAAGATGTTCTTTACTGGTGCCATCCATCAAGCTTTCTTCACGAATCAATAAAGGCAAACTGCGGTGTAAATGCACACGCGTAATCACATCTGCCTTACCCACTTCATCACGATGAACCCGCTTTAACACCTCGTGGCAATAGTTCGACATCACCTGCAAACGATTACCTACCATCGCAACAACCGTGTCAGTATCCAGGGTCATTTTTTCTCGGTTAATCGTCAGCTCAGGCGGCAACTTTTTCACTTTTGCCAAGCAAAAAATCTCTAACAAACAGATATACATCCAGCCAATATCAAACTCATACCATTTGGATGATAATTTAGCTGAACTAGCAAAGGCATGGTGATTGTTATGAAGTTCCTCACCACCAATCAGGATGCCGATGGGTGAAATGTTAGTTGCGGCGTCATCACACTCGTAGTTACGATAGCCCCACCAATGACCAAGACCATTGACCACCCCCGCAGCAAAAAACGGAATCCAGGCCATTTGCACAGCCCAAATAGCGATGCCAGCGGCACCAAACAAGGCAATATCCAACACCAACATCAAAGCAAGCCCCCAATTCTTTGAGTATGCATAGAGGTGACGTTCGATCCAATCGTCAGGAGTCCCTTTACCGTACTTTTCAAGCGTTTCGATATTATCCGCTTCTTCCTGATAAAGCTCCGCACCGCGCCATAACACTGTATCAATACCCAATACTACTGGGCTATGCGGATCACCTTCGGTTTCACATTTAGCATGGTGCTTACGATGAATAGCCGCCCACTCTTTGGTGCGCATGCCCGTGGTCAACCACATCCAGAAACGAAAAAAATGACTGATACTGACATGAAGCTCTAAAGCACGATGCGCCTGACAGCGGTGCAAATAGACGGTCACACCAATAATGGTGATATGGGTGAGCAATAATGTCCAACCAATATAGCCCCAAACAGTCGGTTCCAATAAACCACCATCGAGAAAATTCAGTATATTATTCAACGTCATATGTCACTCTCCGCTCCAATCAATCGGGATCATACCTGAGTTTGGTCTAGGAGTCAGCCCGAGAATAGAGAACTACTACGGAAAAGCCATTTTGGCCAGATTCTCCGATTAAATTCGTTAAATATGTCCAATATTTGCCCAACGGAAATGCCCTTGGGGTACGCGCCTCATTGTAATCGAAAAATCTGACCCAAAATGGCTTGCCCTCGCCACGGTTCCTATTCTCGGGCAGACTCCTAGCTAACTACGATATTCCGCATTGATGCGCACATAGTCGTAAGATAAGTCACAAGTGGATACCCGTGCTGTTTCAGCACCACGACCTAGTTCAATATATAGACAGTACTCCCGTCGCTGCATGACTTGCTTTGCTGCTTGCTCACTATAATTAGCGGCGCGCGAGCCATTTTCTGCAATGAGTACGCCATCAAGGTGAATCGTCACTTTTTCGGTATTAAGGTCATCAATACCAGCATGCCCAACAGCGGCCAACACTCTACCCCAATTCGGGTCTTGCGCAAAGAAAGCGGTTTTAACCAAGGGGGATAAAGCCACCGTATCAGCCACTTTGCGGCACTCTTGCTGAGATTGACCGCCTGTAACCTCAATGTGGACTAAACACGTCGCACCCTCACCAT
>JAESQP010000044.1 GCA_016765075.1 Gammaproteobacteria bacterium | reverse complement strand
GTGACTGAATGGTTTAAGTTTTTGGTGGGGAATGATGTGCCGATTGTAGCCAAACCTAAAGCACATCGAGATGGCGCGCATAGTTGCTATTGCTTAGATCCTGATTCAAACAAGGTACAGATTATCTATCATCCGCCATTAGCACCAAGTACGAATGAAGCAGAGTCTTAATGGGTTTGTGCCAGCTCAGGCTCGTCAAATATAGCGTGCGCTGACAGTCATCAATTTTGCTGAAAGCGCCATCAATTTTTTAACGGCATTGGGCAGCTCTTCAGCCCCTGATGCGCGTGCCGCCGCCGCATGTTCGGCCTCGTCATGTTGCATTTGTTGCAGTATGGCGCGGCTTTTTTCATCTTGTGCCGGTAGCTCAGCTAAATGCTCTTGCAAGTGCTTCATCACCTGCTGCTCGGTTTCTTCAACAAAGCCATAGCTTAAGCGATCTCCCGCCTGACCTGTGATAACGCCAATCATTATCGAGCCAGTATGCCAAAGTGGATTGAGATAGCTAGTGTGGCTGCCAAGTTCGTTAAGACGTTGTGCACACCAATCCAGGTGATCACCTTCTTCGGCCGCGGCATCACGCATTTGTTGTTTGGTGGCGCTCGATTTAGCGCTGAGTGATTGGCCAAGATACAAGCCTTGAGCAGCAACCTCCCCCGCATGGTTGACCCGCATTAATGCAGCGGACAGTTTCTTTTCATGCTCGCCCAGCGAATTTTCACTAATTTCAGCGGCAGGGTTAGCACGGCGCGTGGTGTCAGGTGTTTTTGCCTTAGCTTGCCAAGAACTCGTTGTCGCCAAGAGATTTCCGGCTTCGCAGAGAAATTGATCTAAACGTGAGTAATGGCGCTGACAAGACATGAGTTGGTAGACAGTTTATGGGTTTGGCAGAGTATACTGGCTAGCACCATTTGAGTGCTAGAGACTATTTTATAGAGCAAGCCGTATGAGCTTTTACACACATCATGTCTTTTTTTGCACCAATCAGCGTAAAGATGGCAGAGCCTGTTGTCAGGATAGCAATGCTGGCGAGGCGCGCGAGCATGCCAAAAAACGAATCAAAGAGTTAGGTTTGTCTGGCCAGGGGAAAGTGCGTATTAATACAGCAGGTTGCCTGGATCGCTGTGATTTAGGCCCGGTCATGGTTATTTATCCTGGTGAGACTTGGTATACGTTCGTTGACAATGAGGATGTTGATGAGATTATTGACGAACACTTGTTAAACGACCGTCCAGTAGCACGCTTACAGATTTGAATACATTGTGCCCCGAGGGGCGTAGTTGATCAGCTCTTGTAATTGACTGGGATCTGGGCTACCATTCGCCACCTTTTTGGACATCCCTCCTTCGGATAAGTTAATGAAAACGTTTAGTGCAAAGTCAGAGACCGTAACGCGTGACTGGTTCGTTATTGATGCCAGTGGTAAGGTTTTAGGCCGCATGGCTACTGAGATTGCTCGTCGTCTGCGCGGCAAGCATAAAGCTGAGTTCACCCCGCATGTCGACACCGGCGACTATATCGTTGTGGTCAATGCTGAAAAAATAGAAGTGACTGGTAGTAAGGCTAAAAACAAGCTTTATCAGCATCACACGGGCTATATTGGCAGCCTCAAGACTATTAACTTTGCTGATTTACAGAAAAAAGCACCAGAGCAGATTATTATTAAGGCTGTTAAAGGTATGTTGCCACGTAACCCATTAGGACGCGCTATGATGAAAAAGCTCAAGGTTTACGCAGGCCCAGAGCATCAACATAGTGCGCAACAGCCTTTACCACTTGAAATATAACCTCCTGAATCTAACCCAAGATATTAAGCAGAGACACTGAACATGGCACAACAAACCCAGTTTTATACCGGACGCCGCAAGACGTCGAGTGCGCGTGTATCAATTAAGCCTGGCAAGGGTGAGATTACTGTTAACAAGCGCCCATTGGATATTTATTTTGGTCGTCAGACTGCACGTATGATTGTGCGTCAGCCGCTAGAGACTGTTAACGTTGCTGATAGCATTGATGTTAACGTCTTGGTTAAAGGTGGTGGTGGTAGTGGTCAGGCTGGCGCCATTCGTCACGGTATTGCTCGTGCTTTAGCCCAATACGATGAAACGTTTCATTCACCATTGCGTAAAGCGGGCTTTATTACGCGTGATGCACGAAAAGTAGAGCGCAAGAAAGTCGGTTTGCGTAAAGCACGTAAGAAACCACAGTTCTCAAAACGTTAATTCATTTAGTAGTATTAATGAATTACCTGAAGGCACCCCCGTGTATACGGGGGTGCCTTTTTGCATATTGGGGGATCGTCTAGTGGTAGGACTGTGGACTCTGACTCCGCCAACCTAGGTTCGAATCCTAGTCCCCCAGCCAAAATACAAACGGATCCGGTCACATCCTAATTCATGATTTGATCGTGCCTGTTTAATTTGCCGGCACCCTAGGGAGTGTTAACAATTACTGTTCGTGACGAGATTGTGGCTCTTTTCCGCGCTGGCAGCGTTGCACTTCGTTATAATAGAACAACTATTACGCCTCAGTGCGCCTCGCCAGCACGAAAAATGACTCACAATCACGCTAACGAAGGTAATTGTTAACACCCCTAGTGGTGTGGGGGCTCTTTTCTCAATAGTGTGCAAAGATCTCTTAAGCAGAGATTCCTTAATTTGTCTCATCGGTTCTTGACTAAGACCTTTCAGGTCTTGCATCAGGTATAATTCGCCCCATTTTCCTTGCTGGTGACACGCTATGTTGCAAGTCAATGGCCTGTTTTGTGAACGCGGCGATCGACAATTACTCAATGGCTTGAGCTTTGTGCTCGACCCCGGCCAACTATTGCATATTCGTGGCCGTAATGGTGCGGGTAAGACCAGCCTGCTGCGTATTATTGCTAGTCTGTTATTGCCTATTTCAGGTGACATTCTCTGGCAAGGCAAGCCAGTGCAGCAACAGCGTGATGATTACCTGCAAGATTTGCTTTATCTCGGCCATTTAGACGGTGTTAAGGGCGACCTCAGCTGTATCGAAAACCTGCGTATCGATAACGCGCTGCTGGCATCAGGTTTGACTGACGAGGCGTTGTGGGAGGCATTGGCAAAAATCGGCTTACGCGGTTTTGAGGATGTTTTGGTAAAACAATTATCACAGGGTCAGCATCGACGCGTTGGTCTGTGTCGTTTGTTACTCAGCAAAGCTAAACTGTGGGTTCTGGACGAGCCGTTTAACGCGCTAGATGCTAAAGCAGTACAGATGCTTGCTAATCTGATCGAAGCGCATTTGCAAACAGGTGGTATGGCCTTATTGACCACGCATCAGGCAGTGCCGCTTGATAGTGGCTACGTTCGTGAAATCACCCTTGATAGAGTATAGATAGAAAGTGTTGGCTATTTTTCGTACCCTGCTGCTGCGTGACCTGACGCTAGGTTTGCGCAATCGTGCTGATATGTTGATGACGGTATTTTTCTTCGTCATTGTGGTCAGTTTATTTCCCTTGGCCGTAGGGCCTGACACGGACTTGTTGCGGGTTATGGGGCCAGGAGTGATTTGGGTGGCTGCTTTATTGGCTTCCTTGCTGTCATTGGAGCGTTTGTTTAGCGGTGATTACGCTGATGGCACGCTGGAACAAATGGTGATTTCGCATCATCCGTTGCCCGTCATTGTCTTTGCTAAGGTAGCTGCCCATTGGTTGATAGCAGGGCTGCCGCTGGTGATTATTTCGCCATTATTAGCCTTGCAGTATGGTCTTGATGGTCAGAGCACGTTGCTGATAATGGCAACCTTATTAATTGGCACGCCGACTTTAAGTTTATTAGGCGCTGTCGGTGCGGCGCTGACCCTGGGGTTGCGCGGAGGCGGTGTATTGATTTCGCTTTTGGTTTTACCCCTATTTGTGCCAGTACTGATTTTTGGTGCATCAGTGGTCGGTGATGCCGCTGCTGGGCTGCCTGTCGAGGCACATTTCTCTTTATTAGGGGCAATGTTGGTATTAGCGCTCATTTTATCGCCCTGGACTATAGCATCAGCCCTACGAATTTCGATAGAATAGCGGGTTCCAAGTTGTTATCAACATTAAGTTGTTATGAAGATTAATTGCCATGAGAATTAATTGGTTCAAGTATGCCTCGCCTGCCAGCTTTTACCCGCTGGCAGGCAAGATGATCCCCTGGTTTGCCATTCCTGCTGGAATATTGGCGCTGATCGGCTTATATATAGGGTTCTTCGTTGCGCCAACGGATTATCAGCAGGGGGAGGCTTATCGCATTATCTTTATCCATGTGCCGGCCGCCTGGATGTCGATGATCATCTACCTGGCCATGGCCTTTTGGGCGATTATTGGCTTAATCTGGAATTCACGCTTATCAACCATGATGGCGACGGCCTTGGCACCAACCGGCGCTATATTTTGTTTTCTTGCCTTGTGGACGGGCGCCTTATGGGGTAAGCCGATTTGGGGTGCTTACTGGGTTTGGGATGCGCGTTTGACTACGCAACTGATTTTGATGTTTATGTATTTAGGTTATATTGCTTTGCAAGCCTCAATTGAGGATCCACGCCGGTCAGCTCGCGCCAGTGGCTTATTGGCGATTGTTGGTGCTTTTAATGTACCGATCATCTATTTCTCAGTGATTTGGTGGAATTCCCTGCATCAAGCGCCATCAGTGACTTTGACTAACGCACCGACCATGCCTGCGGCGACAGCGTCTGCTATGTTTATTTTGGCAATCGCCGCTTGGTTATACACCATTGCGATGGTGCTTAAGCGTGTCCGCTGTGAGATTCTTGAGCGTGAGCGTCATGCCTCTTGGGTTGCTGATCTCGCCGCTAAGGAGGGTTAAGCAGATGGTTGAATTTTTTGCTATGGGTGGTCGTGCTTGGTATGTATGGGGTTCATATGGCGTCTTTGCCTTGTTTATTTTGATTGAAGTGATTTTATTGAGTCGGCGTGGGCGAACTATTTTACAGCGTCTAAGTCGTATCAACCGTATGAATTCTGGAGTGAATGATGAAAGCTAGACAAAAGCGAACCGTGATTATCTTTGCTGGTCTTGCCGGACTTGGTATTGTCGTGGCATTAGTTTTAAATGCCTTTCAAGGCAATTTAGTGTTTTTCTTTAGCCCATCGCAAATCGCAGCAGCTGAAGCACCCGAAGGGCGCTCATTTCGTTTGGGTGGTTTGGTCGAAGACGGCAGTTTACGGCGCGAAGATGATGGCTTGACAGTGCATTTTTATGTCACTGATAATGCCCAACGCGTGCCGGTGACTTATACTGGCATATTGCCTGACCTGTTTCGTGAAGGACAGGGAATAGTTGCGCAGGGCAAGCTCGACAGTAACGGTCACTTTACGGCATCAGAAGTGTTGGCGAAACATGATGAAACCTACATGTCACCACAGGTGGCTGAGGTTTTGGAAATGGCCAAAGGTGAAATGCCAAGCAGTTCCAGTTTGGTTCAGTAACGCAGCTTAGTGTTTTAGCTCAGTATTGGGTTGCGGCCGTTTTTCGGTCTGTAAATAACAATAATTTAAGGAATTTCTTATGGGTGCAGAGAGCTTATTGCCTGAGATTGGTCACTATTCATTAATATTGGCGCTGGGTATTGTGCTGGCGCAGAGTGTTATTCCTCTGGTAGGCGCGCATCAAGGCAAATTATCCTGGATTGCATTTGCCCGGCCTGCAACCAAGGCCCAGTTTTGTTTTGTTTTGATCTCTTTTATTTGTCTGGCCTGGGGCTTTGCGGGCGATGATTTTTCCATTCGCTATGTTGCTGAGCATTCTAATTCTTTGATGCCGATGCAGTATAAGCTTGCCGCTGTGTGGGGTGGCCATGAAGGCTCCTTGTTGTTATGGATGTTGATGCTGTCAGGTTGGTCTTTGGCCGTATCAATCTGGAGCCGTCAATTACCCGATGAGACGGTTGCGCAAGTGTTGGCCGTATTAGGGATCATTTCTGTTGGCTTCTTGCTGTTTATTTTGTTTACCTCAAACCCCTTTGAGCGTTTGTTTCCGGCGGCTCTTGAGGGGCGAGATCTCAACCCCTTATTGCAAGATTTCGGTTTAATCATCCATCCGCCCATGCTCTATATGGGCTATGTTGGCTTCTCTGTAGTGTTTGCCTTTGCTATCTCAGCGTTAATTAGCGGCCGCCTGGATGTGACCTGGGTGCGTTGGTCGCGGCCATGGGCGACGATTGCTTGGGCGTTTCTGACCATTGGTATTGCTTTAGGCAGTTGGTGGGCCTATTACGAGTTAGGCTGGGGTGGCTGGTGGTTTTGGGATCCAGTAGAAAATGCCTCTTTTATGCCATGGTTAGTGGGTACGGCCTTGATTCATTCACTTGCGGTGACGGAGAAGCGTGGCAGCTTCAAAAGCTGGACTATTTTGCTGGCAATTTTTGCTTTCTCATTAAGCTTATTAGGTACTTTCCTGGTACGCTCTGGCGTCTTGGTATCGGTGCATGCTTTTGCAGTTGATCCGACTCGCGGTATTTACGTGGTTAGTTTTCTTGGCGTTATTATGACCGCGTCATTGTTGCTTTATGCCTGGCGTGCTGGCTCAGTAGGGTTGGGCGGAAAATTTGACATTGTTTCGCGTGAGACCAGTTTATTAGCTAATAACATTGTTATGGTTGTCGCAGCCGGGGCCATCCTTTTGGGTACGTTATACCCGTTAATTGGCGATGCCTTTGGTTATAAAGTGTCTGTGGGGCCACCGTTTTTTAACGCGATATTTGTGCCATTGATGGCGGCAGCTGTCGTGGTCATGGGTCTGGGGCCATTGATGCGCTGGAAAAGCGATTCAGCGATAGAGTTGGCTCAGCGCGTCAAGATTGCTGCATTAGTGAGTTTTGTTGTGGCCTTATTTTTACCCTTCACCCTGGATGGCTTTTCACTAGGCGCCAGCTTTGGCTTGTTATTGTCGTTCTGGATATTCTCAACAGCAGCTTATGGTATTTGGACTCGCCTGGCCAAGCGTACTCACGAAGCTTCTTTCGTTAAGCGCATCGCGGCTTTAGGCCGATCCTATTGGGGCCAGCAGATTGCCCATATTGGTTTTGCCGCCTCGATTATTGGCGTTACCATGGTGACCTATTATGAAGTCGAGCGTGATGTGCGCATGGATATCGGCGATACCGTCGAGGCACGCGGTTATGTCTTTCGCTTCGATGGCGTAGTGGATGTGCAAGGGCCAAATTATGTTGCCAAGCGTGGCATTATCCAGGTCTTGAATGATGAGGGTGAGCCTGTGCGCGAATTGCACCCGGAAAAACGCGTCTATACGGTGCAGACCATGCCGATGACCGAGGCAGCAATTCATACCAACTTATTACGTGATTTATATGTGTCATTGGGTGAGCCGGTGAGTGGTGGCGCCTGGAGCGTTCGTGTTTACTATAAGCCATTTATCGTGTGGCTATGGGGTGGTGCAGGACTCATGGCCTTGGGTGGTTTTCTTGCGGTGAGTGATCGTCGTTATCGTATACGGGTTAAAAAAGAGGCGCCAGCGAAAGATAAATTGGCGCAAGATAAAATGCCTCCGCATCCTGCTGACACAGCGACTGAGGGTGCAGTGTCGTTCGAGTCTAAAGCGTGAAAGCGAAACACTTGATTCCGTTAGCGGCTTTTGCTTGCTTAATGGTTTTACTGATATTTGGCTTATTCAATGCCAAGAATGTGACCATTGTTCCTTCTGCGTTAATCGGCAAGCCTGTGCCTGAGTTTAGCCTGGCAACGGTTGTGGATGAGAATAAGACTTTATCTTCCAGCGACCTTAAGGGTAAAGCTTATTTGTTGAATGTGTGGGCTTCCTGGTGTGCTGCTTGTCGGGATGAGCATCCGCTGTTTATGGAAATAGCAAAAAGTGGCGCCATTCCTATTTATGGTTTGAATACTAAAGATGTGCCGCAGGATGGCGACCCTGCCGGACAGGACAAACGTTTTAATGCCAAACGTTTTTTGACAATACTGGGTAACCCTTATGTTGCCAGTGGCTATGACGAAAATGGTCGTGTTGGCACCGACTTTGGTGTTTATGGCGCGCCTGAGACCTTTGTTATTGATAAAGCAGGTATTATTCGTCATCGGCACGTGGGGCCGATAACAGGCGATGTTTGGGTGAAAGACTTTGCCCCATTAATTGAAGAGATTCAAGGCTAATGCGTAATCACTGGATTGTATTATTTCCCCTGCTCTTTTGTTTGTCGTTTTCCGTTTATGGTAAAGAGGCACAGCCTATGGCTGAAGATCCTATTATCGAGCAGCGAATGATTGAACTGACGACAGATATGCGTTGTTTGAAATGCCAGAACGAGTCCCTTGCCGGCTCTCATGCTCCCTTTGCAGTCGATTTGCGTCAACAGATTCGTGAAATGATGCAAGACGGTATGAGCGACCAAGAAATTGAAGATTTTTTCGTCCAGCGTTTTGGCGATTTTATTTTGTATGATCCGCCATTAAAGCCGCAAAACTATTTACTTTGGGGCGGGCCTTTTATTTTACTATTCTTAGGCTTTATATTGGTTTTTAATGCTTTTAAAAAGCGCCGTGCGGTTGCTGCGGTTGAGATTTCGGCAGAGGATCATCGTCGTGCTCAAGCACTATTAAATGACGGAGAGCATAAACAATGATCGTATTTGGTGTCGTCGCCGCGGTATTTACCGTGGTGGCGTTATGGATTTTATTGCCGCCTTTGTTGCGCGTACGCGGCAAAGAGGACATTTCGCGCCAAGGGCTGAATGTCACGGTTTATCGTGATCAATTGCAAGAGCTGGATAATGACCTTGTTAATGGCCTGATAAACCAGACAGAGTTCGAGCAAGCTAAGCAGGAAATTGAAGCAGGTTTATTGCAAGATGTTGCAGTACCAGACGATCAACGCAAGTCAGTTGCGAACAGTTCGACTACTGCACTTGTCATTGCTTTGTTTCTACCGTTATTTGCGGGGTTTCTCTATTTTGAGTTAGGGGCGCCGAAATCGTTGAGTGATGACGAAGAAATTTCTGCAAGCAGTTTGCAGTTTCAAACTCAGGACCAATTAAAAGAAATTGTTCAAGATTTAAGAAAAGCTGTTACAGATACTCCTGATGATGGCGAAACCTGGACAGTGTTGGCACGTGCCCATTTGATGTTGGGTGAATTCCCGCAAGCAGTCGGTGCTTTCAAAGAAGCAGAAAAATTTACCACGCCAGATGCGCAATTTTTTGCCGACTTAAGCGATGCAACCGCCATGGCTCGTGGTGGCAATATGCAGGGCGAGCCTGTCAGCTTGTTACGTAAAGCCATCGAGCTAGACCCGAATAATGAAAAAGCCTTGTGGTTGTTTGGTACAGCGGCTTTTGAAGCGGGCGACCTTGAAGCAGCACTGGTGCCATGGCGACGTTTGTTAGGCTTGATGCCATCTGACACAGAGTCGGCAACAACAATGTTTGATAACATCAAGCAAGTTGAGACAATGTTGGCGAATGTTAAGGCGAATACTGATAAGGCACGCTTATCACCTGGTCAGGGTCGGGTGACTGGTACTATTACAATTGCCGATGAACTTAAAGCAGAGTTGACTGCTGATGCCGTAATCTTCATTTTTGCTGTAGCGGCTGAAGGCGCCGCTAAAGAAGCCAAAGTGCCGCTTGCTGCTATGCGTGCGACGTTAGCAGAATTGCCGTTAACGTTTGCTCTGGATGACAGTATGGCCATGATACCGGCAATGCGTTTGTCTACAGTGAGCGATGTGGTGTTGACTGCGCGCGTGTCGAAATCTGGTGATGCCATTGCTGCTAGCGGCGACCTGCAAGGTACCCTTGAAGGTGTTAAGGTTGGCAGTAGTGGTAATCAGTTAGTTATTAACACCCGCGTTCCCTAGTAGTTCAATTTCTATTAAGGTGAGTCGCCATGTCTGAAATAATCAAGGTCGGTGTTGTTGGTGCAACGGGTTATACCGGCGTTGAGTTGCTACGCTTATTGTTAGCACACCCTGGCGTTGAAATCACAGTGGTTACGTCGAGAAGCGAGGCAGGTCGACCTGTAATAGATCTCTTTACCAATCTGCGTGGTCATATCGATCTTCGTTTTATCGCACCAGACCTGGACGACTTAACTGAATGTGACCTTGTGTTTTTTGCGACGCCAAATGGTATTGCCATGACAATGGTGCCAGAGTTATTAGATGCGGGCGTCAAGGTGATTGATCTTGCTGCTGACTTTCGTTTGCAAGATGCCGATGAGTGGCAGCATTGGTACAAGATGGAACACGCTTGTCCTGATTTGCTCGATGAAGCTGTTTACGGTTTGCCTGAGATTAATCGTGAGCAGATTGTTGATGCTCGCCTGATCGCAAACCCGGGCTGTTATCCCACCTCGGTGCAGCTGGGTTTTCTGCCCCTTATAGAACAGGGCTTGGTCGATGCTGAACATTTAATTGCTGATGTTAAGTCAGGTATCAGTGGTGCTGGCCGCAAGGCAGCACTGCCAACCTTATTGACCGAAGCCAGTGAGAACATGAAGGCCTATAACGTTGATGGCCATCGTCACTTGCCAGAAATCAGGCAAGGCCTTGGTACGGTCAGCGACAATCCAATTAGATTGACTTTTGTGCCGCATTTAACGCCGATGATTCGCGGTATTCATGCCACCTTGTATGCGGGCTTGGTTGTTGATGAGGTTGATTTGCAAGAGCTGTATGAAGATTATTATATTGATGAGCCGTTTGTTGACGTATTGCCGTCGGGTGTCAGTGCAGAAACGCGCTCAGTGCGCGGTTCCAATTGCTGTCGTATATCAGTTTACCGTCCTCAGGATGGCGATGTGGTGGTAGTGACTTCAGTCATTGATAATTTAGTTAAAGGTGCGGCGGGGCAAGCAGTGCAAAACATGAATATCATGTTTGATTTTAATGAGACCTGTGGCCTTGAAGGTATCGCCATCCTTCCCTAAAAATCTCCAAGGTTCGTAGTGCGGCCAATACTTGACTAATTTAGTCGGGTATCGTATTTTAAGTCAATAGTAAGAGAGGTTTATGCTGTGGATGCCCCCGAGATCAATCTAGAAGCCAGTCAAGAAACACCACTTGTCTTTACCGACAATGCAGCGACCAAAGTCAAACAGTTGATTGCAGAAGAAGGCAATGATGCCTTAAAACTGCGGGTTTTTATCAGCGGTGGCGGTTGCTCGGGTTTTCAGTACGGATTCACCTTTGATGAAGCGATGAATGAGGGTGATACCGAGGTCGAGAACATTGGTGTTAGCCTGTTAATCGACCCGATGAGTATGCAATATCTCGTTGGTGCCGAAATCGATTATAAGACCGGTATTGATGGTGAGCATTTCATTATCCGTAATCCTAATGCAACCACTACCTGTGGTTGTGGTTCCTCTTTTTCAGTTTAGCGCACCCCTAATAATTGATTCTGGCTTACTCGGATGAGTGAGCCTGCCTAATACTACTTCTTTGGTTGCGCCAGTTGCACTTGGTAGATTCCCACACAGTTTGTTGAGATGTCGATCGGCTAACCAGGCAAAGGCAATGGCCTCGACATAACTTGGATCGATACCAAACTTGTCGCTACTGTCGATAGTTAGGCTGGGCAAGTGTTGTTGAAGTTGGCGTACTAGCGTTGTGTTGTGTGTGCCACCACCACATAAGATTAGTCGTGTACTGTTGGACGCATAGCGTTTAATCGCATTGGCTAGAGTTATTGCTGTTAATTCACATAGTGTTGCCTGAACATCTTGGCTTTTTATCTTGTTGTGCTTGCGATGTCCTCCTGGCGAGTTAAGTATATTGCGCAACCACGTTGAATTGAACATCTCGCGCCCGGTGCTTTTGGGTGGTGCTAACTGAAAATAGGCGTCTGCCAACATAGTTAGCAGCAAGTCCTGATCTATTTTTCCGCTCGCGGCCCATTCTCCGTTATGGTCATAGCGTGTGTCATGGTGTTGTTCAACCCAGCAATCCATCAAACCATTGGCAGGCCCGGTATCAAAGCCAATGACAGCAGTGTTACTCTCTTTTGGCAGAATAGAGATATTGGCAATGCCGCCAAGGTTGGCGACAACACGGTTTTCTTCTCGGTTATGAAAAATGTAATCATGAAATGCCGGAGTCAGAGGTGCACCTTGGCCGCCAGCGGCAAGGTCGGCGCTACGAAAATCGCTGACAACTGGAATCTTGGTAAGGTCGGCTAGCCTATGAGCATTGCCAACTTGAAGGCTAAAAGGTGGTGTTGCGCCAGGCGCATGATTGATAGTTTGGCCATGATTGCCAATGGCAGCAATATCAGCATACGTTTGTTTGGTACCTTGCAGTAGTTGCAGTACGGCATCTGCGTAGCATTGTGCCAGTTGTTGGTCTAGCTCGAATACTTGATTAGCGTGGCTTGGCCTGCTAGTACATGCAGCCAAGATTTTGTCTCTTATTGGTGCTGCAAAAGGTGTTGAATAGGTAGCAATGCAGTTTAGCTTTGACTTACCGTGATCGATATTAATTAGTGCTGCATCGATACCGTCGACGCTGGTGCCAGACATTAGACCAATATAATAAGAACTTGCCATGAGCTTCGTGGGCGCTAGCAACAGATGTTGTGCGTGGTTTCTTGGTGTTAATTGTCGACGCTGGCGACAGCAGTTTCACTTAGCTCGTCAAGCTGAGCGACTAAAGATTGAGCTGACTGTTGGAAATCAGCCAGATAGGATTTTTTTATTGGTGCTGCGCCAGGTAGTTTAACCGTCAATGGGTTGCGATGTACGCCGTTGACGCGGAACTCATAATGCAAATGAGGGCCAGTAGCTAAACCCGTTTTACCAACATAACCAATAATAGCACCTTGTTTAACTGTTTTGCCTGAGGTGACGCCGCGTTTATAGTTGGATAAATGCGCATACAAGGTTGTATATTTGCTGCCGTGTTGCAATACGACAGTTCTGCCATAACCACCTTTAGTGCCGCGGAAGGTAACTTTGCCATCAGCAGTGGCGCGAATCGCGGTGCCAGTCGGCGCCGCATAGTCGACACCTTTATGCGCGCGTATACGATTTAATACAGGGTGCCTACGTTTCAGGTTGAACTTGGAGCTAACACGGGCAAATTCGATTGGCGTACGCAAAAAGGTAGAACGTAGCGATCTGCCTTCTGGCGTGTAATAGGCAGTATGATTTTCACTATCAGTGTAGCGAAAGGCACGATGGATTTTGCCTCGGTTGATAAACTCGGCAGCGATGATGTTGCCATCACGAATTTTTTTACCTTCACGAAAGACTTCTTCATACAGTACGGTGAAGCGATCTCCGGTACGAATATCGAGCGCAAAATCAATATCCCAGCCGAAAATGCTGGCTAGTTCCATGGTGAGGTTAGTCGATAAGCCGGCTCTCTTGGCTGCAAGAAACAACGAAGATTGAATAGTGCCCGTGCTCGATTTTACGTGGCGCTCTAAATCGTGATAAATGATCAGCGCATCAAACGCGCCAAGTTGTTTGCGAACATCCAGTGTTCGCTCGTGGTCGAGTTCATACTTAAGGTGTTTTAACTCACCGTTTGCATCGACATTGATGTTGATGACGTCGCCAGGATGCAAGCGCGTTAGTGGATAGGTTTTTTCGCCAACAGAAACGAGGTCGTAGACCTGGCGCGGACTAACGCCCATACGGTCAAGAATTAAGGCCAGGTTATCGCCATTTTTGACTTTGATAGGCTTGAGGCTGGAATCTTGTGTAGTGCCAGGTTGAATTAAGGTGCTAATGTCACTATCTGTATTTTCGATTGTGTCAGAAAGTGTGGTGCCGTTAGGCGCAGTGTCGCTGGCGATGTCAGCAATCTCGGTTTCAACCAGTGCGGTATTAGGATTAATGCTAGCGACTATTATCGCTGCTGTATCGTCAGCCAAACCCGCTTCGGTATCAATGGTGGTTGTAATCTGGGATTTTTCTGTAAGATCACTTGGTGCGGCGACATTTGTATCAGTTTCGTTGGTACGGCTTGCGACCAGCGTATTTGCTGTTGGCGCAGCTTTTGGCTTGACAGGGAACGTCAGCGAGATCAGTTTAGTGTCGGTGCTTTGGCCGGGAATGTTGAGCGATGTTGCAAAGTCTCGAGTGTTATCACTGCGGCTTACCGCTTCATTAGGTGAGAGTACCAGAGCCAAGCCGAGCGCGCAGACACCGACGGTAAATAATAACCAATGAGGAAGATGTTTTAGCATATCTGGGTTAGCGGCAGCACTGCCGCTCCATTTAAGGTGTGATTTATTTTCGGAAATTGTCCTGTCCCCCAACAGTAAGTGTCTCGCGTGCGTTAAAATAGCGTTATGCCCTTAACGCGTCAATGCTATTGAGCCTATTTTTGGCATTTTGGCATAAATAAAGTGTGAAAAAATGCACATTTTGCGCCATTGGCTTAAAAATACACACATAAACCCTTTTTGACCTTTAATTTAGTGGTGCCCCTGATGTCTTTGAATAATGCGCTACAACTAATAGAGCGTGGAGTTGCAGAAGTATTGGTACGTGGTGAGCTTGTTGACAAACTCAAGCTCGGTCGACCTTTGCGTATTAAGGCGGGGTTTGACCCCACTGCGCCAGATTTACACCTTGGCCATACCGTTCTATTACGAAAACTACGGCAGTTTCAGAATCTGGGTCATGAAGTGACCTTTCTCATTGGTGATTTCACCGGCATGATTGGCGATCCCACAGGCAAAAGTATCATGCGTAAACCCCTTACGCGAGAGCAAGTGATTGAAAATGCCAAGAGTTATACCGACCAAGTGTTTAAAGTATTGGATCGAGATAAAACACAGGTGCGCTTTAACTCTGAGTGGATGGACAAAAAAAGCGCAGCCGATATGATTATGTTGGCCTCGCGTCAAACCGTTGCGCGTATGCTCGAGCGTGACGATTTCAGTAAGCGCTACCAGAGTGGTCAGGCTATCGCCATTCATGAATTCATCTACCCCTTGGTGCAAGGGCAAGATTCGGTCGAGCTAGAAGCTGATGTTGAGTTGGGTGGCACCGATCAAAAATTCAATTTGCTGGTCGGACGTGAGTTGCAAAAACAAGTTGGTCAGTCACCACAGGTGGTGATTACCATGCCCTTGCTGGTCGGTTTGGATGGCGTGCAAAAGATGTCCAAGTCATTAGGCAACCACATTGCTATTAATGAGCCACCCAACGAAATGTTTGGCAAGCTCATGTCAGTATCCGATGAGCTGATGTGGGATTATTTTGATCTGTTGTCCGATATGCCGAGCGGTGAAGTGGCAAAGCTAAAGCGTAAGGCTGAGTCAGGCGAAGCCAATCCGCGCAACATAAAGGTATCGCTTGCGCAAGAAATGGTCGCACGTTTTCACAATCAGGCGGCAGCCGAGTCAGCTTTGGCTGATTTTGAGACACGCTTCAAGCAGGGCGCAATACCGGATGATATACCGGTATTGGTTTTGTCTAGTGATACCGCTATGCCGATCGCCACCTTATTAAAGGCAGCAGGGCTAACCGCAAGCACCTCAGAAGCGATGCGTATGATTAAGCAGAACGCCGTGAAAATTGACGGCGAGCGTGTTGCAGACCCCAAGCATGAAGTAGCGTTAGACAGCAATCATGTCTATCAAGTCGGCAAACGCAAATTTGCCAAGGTGAGCTTAAGGCGTCTTGATGTGTAGTAAGTCGCTGGCTGATGGCTGAAATATTTCATCTTTGTGTTATACGAAGCATAAGTTTTATTTACGTGTTGAATTTACACCAGTTAAATTGCTTTTATTTTAATAAAAATCAATGGCTTAATCTTAATAGTCATAGATTCTTAAAAAACTCGGAAATTAGTATTGACCCCATCCCGAAAGTGCGTATAATTCGCTCCTCTTCTGGCTGACAAGCAGTAACAACAGACGCCAGGCTCTTTAAAAATTCTAGATCAAGCAATACGTGTGGGTGCTTGCATTGGTAAGTTTTGCAGTCGCAAAAATACTGATGATAAGTGACCTACGAAATTTTTAATTTCGATAGGCTCATCTTTTCATTATTAAAGATTTGTTGCCATAAGCAACTGGTACTTTAAACTGAAGAGTTTGATCCTGGCTCAGATTGAACGCTGGCGGTATGCTTAACACATGCAAGTCGAACGGTAACGATGGAAGCTTGCTTCCAGGCGACGAGTGGCGGACGGGTGAGTAATGCATGGGAATCTGCCCAGTAGTGGGGGAAAACCCGGGGAAACTCGGGCTAATACCGCATACGCCCTACGGGGGAAAGGCTTCGGCCGCTATTGGATGAGCCCATGTCCGATTAGTTTGTTGGTAGGGTAATGGCCTACCAAGACTACGATCGGTAGCTGGTTTGAGAGAATGACCAGCCACACTGGGACTGAGACACGGCCCAGACTCCTACGGGAGGCAGCAGTGGGGAATATTGGACAATGGGCGAAAGCCTGAT
>JAESQP010000043.1 GCA_016765075.1 Gammaproteobacteria bacterium | reverse complement strand
TAATTTCTTGACAGTCACCAGCGCTTATCGTAAAGTTGCGCTCCTCTTGGGGCCATAGCTCAGCTGGGAGAGCGCTTGCATGGCATGCAAGAGGTCGGCGGTTCGATCCCGCCTGGCTCCACCAGCAGCTCCATTATAAAATGACTAAACCAAGTTTAGTCCCCATCGTCTAGAGGCCTAGGACACTGCCCTTTCACGGCGGCAACAGGGGTTCGAATCCCCTTGGGGACGCCATCCATAAAAGAGCCTGTTAAAGCAGGCTTTTTTATGGATGGTTTTTTAATGGTATTTGAACCCCGCAAAGCAAGGGTTCGACGCAAGTTTTCATAACAAACTTGCGAACGTCGGAGTGTGCGAGAACGGCCAGAAGAGTGAGGTGTGGGAACACTGAATAATTCTCTTGGGGAGGCCGCACATAGCTCGTCATCCACTCAAACTCGTAGTGTATATAGCAAAGTCTCTGGATCGGCGCAATATGTTCGACCAGAGGTCTTGTAGATTTTTTCCAGCGCTCTTTCAGTATTGACCGAAAGTTTTGCGTGAAGTATTGCAGCATGCCAGGCACATGAGAGCTAGCCTGGGTTTCAGTAATGCTAGCGAGGGCTGATGGCATCGAATACTTACACTGCAAACGGGTAATTTAATATTCTCAAGGGGCTCGTTGCCTCTCAAAGGCATTTATTTTCTTGGGGCTGTCCTAGATAATTAATTCATTATTTCTTTAACCCATTGTTTCAATTGTTTGTATGTGCCTGTGGGTTCTACCTCAAGGGTACCTGGCAAAAACTCTCTATTCCGTTGATGTGATTTTGTTGATCAGTACACAATTTAGAATGATTAATTCTACAATGTTTGAACTCAGAAACATCCAGCACGTTATACCCCCGCTAACAATCTGAATACACGATACTATCAGGAAAGATTTTCTCTCTGATGATCGGCATCAATATCGTTTTTTATTACCTAGCTAGTTAAATTAGGAACGAAGGTTAAGGCTATTATGTGCTTTTATAAAACGGTAATCTGGGTGCCAACATCCAGCACCACGTAGGAGCCTAGTGCGATGGTGGCCATGCCGACGGTGGCTTGCAGACTGTTATGCAACCAGGTCAGACCCTGTGCGGAACGGCGCAGTGGGATGGCGATAACGACGGATAACGCAGCCATGCCAAGCATGGATCCTAGGCCAAACAACGCGATATAAGCGATGCCGAGGGCAGGGGATTGGATAGTTTCAAGGGTGAGCAGTATGAGTGCCGCAGAACCAGCCATGCCGTGCATCAGACCAATCAATAAGGCCCGAACCGGAAACGCTTCGGGATGTTGGTGTTGATGCGTTGCTGGGTTGTGGCTTTGTTGACCGGCGTGGGAATGAGCATGAAAATGTTGCACACCCTTGGTGTGTTTGTGGGTATGAAAGTGAATGCGGTCACGAATCAGTCTGCGCATAACGTCTAAGCCTAAAATCACTAACATACAGCCCACGGCAAATTCGAGTTTTAACGCGAACGCAGCAGGTATCACGGAGTCCATCAGAATGACGATCAAGCCAAACAGAAACAAAGTGAGGGTATGACCCAGGCCCCACGCCGCACCTTGCCTAAGCGCGCCGCGCAGCGAGTTCGTGCGCGTAGCGAGTGTCGCAATCGCCGCAACGTGATCGGCCTCCAGTGCATGGCGCATGCCGATCAGAAACCCAAGAAAGAGTAGTGTGGTCATAAGGTCGCTTCGGTCTCGCTTGCGTTAGATTGCACTTGCGCCTTGAGCCAGTCGTACCATTGATCGAGACCCTCACCGCTGGTGGCCGATAGGGTGAACACCTTGATGTCAGGATTGACCTGGCGCGCGTATTCAATACTCTTGTCGACATCGAACTTCACATAAGGCAGTAGATCGGTTTTGTTCAGGATCATGACCTCGGCGGCGCGAAACATGTGCGGATATTTAATGGGTTTGTCTTCGCCTTCGGTGACGGAAAGAATCGCGACCTTGCAGCGTTCGCCTAGATCAAAGAGTGCCGGGCACACCAGGTTGCCGACGTTTTCAATCATAACGATGGAGTTCATCGGTGGTTGCAGATCTTTCAAACCACGCGCCAGCATGTCGGCTTCCAGGTGACAGCCGGTGCCGGTATTGATTTGCACTACCTTACAACCTGTTGCTTGAATGCGCTCGGCATCGTTGATGGTTTCCTGGTCACCTTCGATAACACTGATCGGCAGTTCGGAGGAGAGATCGGTAATGGTGCGTTCCAGCAGGGTGGTTTTACCCGATCCTGGAGAACTGACTAGATTTAGAGCGAGGATATTACGGCCTTCAAACCAGCCGCGATTGCGTTCCGCCAGTTTGTCGTTCTTGGCGAGAATGTCCTGTTCCAGAGAAATGGTAGTGCCATGGCTATGTGTGTGGCCATGGTCGTGGTCATGCGAATGCTGGTCATGGGTATGTGGATGTTCATGATCGTGATCATGTGAATGCGCATGGGGATCATGGCTGTGATCGTGGTCATGGGTATGTTCATGGCCATCTTTTTCCATGGTCACGGTTTTACCACTTTGCAGGTCGGTGACCGTGGCGTGGGCGTTGTCGGAACAGCCGCAAGTTGTACACATTATGCTATCTCCATTTCTTTAATATTAAGTTCTTCACCGGCAATGCAGGTGAGATTTCTTGAGCCACAGCTGCAATGTCCCGCCAGCTGTTTTAATACAATTTGGTTGCCGCAGTCGTTGCATTCGGCGCGGCCCTCAATCTCCAGTATCTCCAGTGTCGCACCATCCAATACAGTGCCCTTGGCACAAACGTCGAAACAGAACCGAATCGCATCCGGCATGATGGCGGACAGTTTGCCGATTTCCAACAACACACGGCTGACTTTTTTCGAGTCCGCGTTTTCGCTGACAATCGCAATAATGCTTTGGGTAATGCCCATTTCATGCATGGCTTTTCACGGCTAAGTTACTGCCGGGCAATTGGCTGGCCGCCAGTGGTATTGCACGTAGATCACAATGAAAATTATCGGCCGCAGTGAATTGCCACAGCTCATTGGCGAGCTGTTTTTTCTGTTCAGAAAATAACGTTTCATCATCGTGTTGTTGCCGGTCTGTGCCTAGACGATGCAATCGATCGGTAAACGACATGGGAACAAAACCCTGTCGAAGATCGATGATGGCCGTATGTGTGCCATTACTCACCCACCAGTGAAATTTCATGTCGCTACCACAGGAGGTTTGTCCGGCGACTTCGTCGGTTAAGCGAAAATGATCCGTACTCACGCAGTGCGTCACATACTCAATCGCATCTTTGACGCCGGGGCCAGGATGGGCGGAAACAATATAGAGCTGGTTTCGATGCCAAAGACCATCGGCGGATGATAGGGCCTCGCCAGCAAACTGTAGCGCGCGAAAGGCAACGGCGACGCCGAACCATGATGTACCTTGATGGTGGGCAAGTGCTTGTTGATAGTTCAGTTTCACGGCACCACCCTGATCCGCGATGGTGATGGCATCATCCTCAAAACTAATCTTGTCAGCGGATGCATTCATCAGCAAATCCTGGGCAATTGCTCGCCGACCAACATGTCAACGATGCGCTCACCGCCAAACAAGGTAGAAAGAATGACGGTGGATCGCGGTGCGGCGGATACCTCAGCGATGATCGCGCTGTGTTCGCCTGCCGGATGCGCACGCATAACGGCCAAGGTTTTTTCGGCCGCATCTGCCGGTACGATGGCAACCACTTTACCTTCATTGGCCAGATACAAGGGGTCCAGACCCAGAATTTCACACATGCCGCGCACGTCCTCGCGGATGGGTATGGCTTTTTCGTTGAGACGGATACAGGTGCTGCTGCCCTGGGCGAATTCATTCAGAACGGTGGCAATGCCGCCGCGGGTTGCATCGCGCATGCAATGGATGTCAGGGCAAGCCTCTAGCATGGCGCTAATGATGGAATTCAGTGGCTGGCAGTCTGTCTCGATAGTATTTTGCAACGCCATCTCGCCGCGCGCATCGACGATGGCGGCACCATGATCTCCGACGTAGCCATTGATTAAAACAACATCGCCGGGTTGTGCGCGGTTCGAGCTGATATTGACGCCGGATGGGATAACACCGACGCCCGCGGTGTTAATGAATAATTTATCCGCCGCACCGCGAGGTACCACCTTGGTATCGCCGGTGACAATTTTTACACCAGACTGATCGGCTGCTGCGCGCATGGATTGGGCGATGCGGCGTAGGTCATCGACCGGCATGCCTTCTTCGATAATCATGCCGCAGGTCAGATACAACGGGATTGCGCCACCGACGGCCAGATCATTCACGGTCCCGGTAATCGCTAACTTGCCGATGTCGCCGCCGGGGAAAAACAGTGGATCGACAACATAAGAATCGGTTGTTAATGCCAGGCGGTCACCTTGGGCAGTCAATACACTCAAATCAAATCGGGCTTGGTCTTCCAGTTTGTTCAATTCTTCATTGTCGAAGGCGCCAACAAAGACATCATCAATCAAGTCGCGCATGGCCTTGCCGCCACTGCCGTGCGCCATGGTAATGGTTGCGGCACGGCATTTTCCGCTGCGCTGGCGAATGTTTGCGATTGCCGGATTGCTCATGCCTTAATCGCCTCTTGTTGCGATTCCTTTTGTTGTCGTTTGCCAAGCAACTCATCGAGATTGCCAAAGTTGTAGTAGGCCGCACAGGCACCCTCGGTAGAGACCATTAAGGCGCCCATGGGGGTTTCAGGGTTGCACTGGGTACCAAACACTTTGCATTCCCAAGGGCGAATAACGCCTTTCAAGACCTCACCGCACTGACAAGATTTTGGGTCGGCGATCTTTAAATTAGGTACTGAGAACTTTTCTTCAGCATCGTAGCGAGCATATTCTTTACGCATTTTCACGCCGGAGTGGTCAATTGAACCTAAGCCGCGCCATTCGAAAAATTCACGCAGCTCAAAGACGATTGATAAGGCGTCCATTCCGGGGGCATTGCCTTCCGCCGGAACAATGCGAGCGTACTGATTTTCGACCTCGGTGCGATTCTCGTCGAGCTGTTTCAGCAGCATCCAGATCGATTGCAAAATATCCAAGGGTTCGAATCCGGTGACCACCAGGGGTTTATTGTAGGTATCCGCGACAAAATCAAATGGGCGTTCACCCACTACCATGCAGACGTGACCCGGTGCCAGAAACCCATCGATTTTCATGTCGGGCGAGTCAAGAATCGCTTTAATAGTAGGAACGGTGGTAATGTGATTACAAAACAAGCTGAAATTCGTAATACCGTCCGCTGCCGCCTGTAAAACCGTTAACGCCGTGCTGGGCATGGTGGTTTCAAAGCCCAGTGCAAAAAAGATAACTTCCTTATCCGGATTTTTCCGCGCCAGATCTAAAGCATCCAGTGGCGAATAGACCATGCGAATATCCGCGCCATCTGCCTTAGCTTGTAATAAACTTTTCTTTGAGCCAGGCACACGCATGGCATCACCAAAGGTAGTGAAGATGACGTTTGGGCGTTCAGCCAGCGCGACGCAATCGTCAACCCGGCCCATGGGTAGCACACACACTGGGCAGCCGGGGCCATGAATTAGCTCAATCGATTTGGGTAGCATCTGTTCGATGCCGTAGCGAAAAATCGTGTGCGTATGACCGCCACAAAACTCCATCAATTGAAGGGGACGTTTTTCCGTGACATCAAGTTTTGCCGTAATGGCCGCTATTTCGTTAATCAGTAGCTTGGCTTTATCGGGGTCTCTAAATTCATCAACGTATTTCATGTTTGTGCCTTTTTAAGCTATTGGGTTTTTACGCCAAGTTTGCCGCGTTGATCCGCGAGTAAGGTATGCACCAGGTCCCATAAAATATGGTAGGTGGCCACATGAACTTCTTGAATTCGATGGATGGAATCCGTGTCGACCACCAGACAGTGATCGACCAGGCCGCTGGCTTTCATGTTGCCGCCGTTGCCACCCGTCAGTCCAAACGTGGTGATGCCGAGTTGCTTGGCTTTTTCAAAAGCGGCCAGTAGATTTTCAGAATTCCCGCTGGTCGAAAACCCGAACAGGCCATCATTTTTCTGGCCATGGGCTTCAAGCTGTCGGACGTAAATATGTTTGACGCCGACATCGTTGGCCACCGCGCTGATCATGGCGGTATCCATGGCTAAATTAATGGCGGGCAAAGCCGGGCGGCCGGCGGTAACTGGATGCTGAAACTCCACCGCAAAATGAGACGCGTCACAGCTGGAACCGCCATTGCCCATACTCAGCATGCGACCATTGCTCAAATACACTTGAGCAATGGCTTTTGCCGCCTCAATCACGGCTTGCGCATGGGTGTCGAAAAAGGCTTGTTTCACGGACAAGCTGTGTTTGGATTTTTGTTTGACGGATTCGAGCAAGGCAATGTTTTCCTGCTCGGCGTCTTTCTTGTCGCCATGCAAAAAGGGGTAGAGCTGTTTAAGTTGTGACGTTGTATCGCTCATACAATCATTCGTTCTAGCGTTGGGCCGAGGTTTGCATGGCCATGATTTCAGCTTGTGCCTCGCCGAGCTCGATCAATAGATCCAGGGTCTTTTTCGCTTCCGCTTCATCAATGCGACTCATCGCAAAACCGACATGGATCAATACCCAATCACCGATACAAGAGGCAACGTCGTGTTCCTCATTGACGATGCAGGCAATATTGACCTGACGTTTAACGCCGGATACATCCGCAATGGCGAGTTTTTTCTCGACGCTGGTGATTTCTACAATTTGGCCGGGGATACCTAGGCACATGGCTTGCTCCTGTCGGTCTTGATAATGCGTGCTGCAGCAATGACGGCTTGACCCAGCGCGATGCCGCCATCGTTCGTGGGCACCTGCTGGTGCGTTAACACGTTGAAATTGTCTTGTTCAAGCTGTGATAAAACTAACTCAAATAAGGTTTTATTTTGAAACACGCCGCCTGATAAGGCGACGGTATGAATGACACGTTCGTCACTGACGGTGGTGAGTTTTTTGATCATGGTGACAATGATCTTTGCCAGCCCTTTATGAAAACGCGCTGCCATCACCGGTTTGGGGGTATTCAGGATCAAGTCACCTAGAACGGCCTGCCACATGGCGAGCGCTTCTATGTAGGGCAGTTGATTGCCCAGTCTGGGAATGGCGAACGGGTAGGCCAGCAATTCATCTTCGTGCAGTAGCGTGTCCTGATCGACAATGGCTTCGAGTTCGATCGCGGCTTGACCTTCATACGCGGCGGCTTCTCGACAGATGCCGATGGCGGCTGCTACGGCATCGAATAATCGTCCACAAGAGGATGCAAGTGGTGCGTTGGTGCCTTTGGCGAGCATGGCATTAAATGTGTCTAACGGTTTGCTCTGAAAATACTGGATTAAATCCAGTTGCTCGAAGTTCATTTTGAGTTCTGGCCAACCTATTTCGGACATTAGGTGAGCATAGGTATTTCGCCAAGGTTCGCGCATGACCATGGAGCCACCTAACATGGCAATGGGTTTAAAGGTGCCAACCCGTTCGGCAGAGACATAATCGGCAATCAAAAACTCGCCACCCCAGAGAGTGTTATCTTCACCATAACCGAGCCCGTCAAGCGCCACGCCCAGCACGGGTTCGGCGTCCAGTGGATGACCATTTTCGGCCAGACAAGCGGCAATGTGTGCGTGATGATGTTGCACTACATGGCAGTCCAGTTGTTCATCCTCGGCGCGTTGACGGCCCAGTTTGCTGGATAGGTATTCTGGATGTGCGTCTACCACAATGTGTTCGGGGCAGTGTTGAAAAAGATCGGCGTACAAGGCCAGGTTCTTTTGGTAATCGGCATAGGCTGCCGCATTTTCAAGATCGCCCATGTGTTGTGACAAAATGGCTTGGCCATTCTTGATTAGACAGAAGGTGTTTTTTAACTCGCCGCCCATCGCCAGCAATGCGGGTACGTTGTTGAAGCCTGGTGGTAGGGGAATGGGAGCGGGTGCATAGCCGCGCGATCGGCGCAACAAGCGGGCTTTGTTGCCAACAATACGGGCGATGGAGTCATCGGTGCGATTAACAATGTCACGGTCATGCCAGAGTACGTAGTCCGCAATGCTGTTGAGTCGATTCTTGATGGCATCATTATCAATAATTTGCGGTTCGTCAGATAGGTTGGCCGATGTTAGAACGATAGGCCGGTTCATGCGTCGCAGCATCAAGTGATGCATCGGTGTGTAAGGCAACATAAAGCCAAGTGTATTAATTCCGGGTGCTACTATGTCCGAAACTGCGATCAGGTCGTTGGCGCGCTGACCTTCTTTTGCACCAAAGGCGCGTTTTTTCCCGGGCGGTGCTTGATCCGTTTTACTGAGGATGACGATGGGCGCTTCAGCACTCGACAGCAGGGTTTCTTCTGCGGCCGTAATGTGTGCGTAACGTCGAATGACCGCCAGATCGCGTGCCATGAGAGCGAAGGATTTGGTGTTGCGTTGTTTGGTATCGCGTAAGCGCTGTACCGCTGCATCATTGGTTGCGTCACAGGCAAGGTGGAAGCCGCCAATGCCCTTGACCGCAACGATCCCGCCATTTTGCAGCACGGTGCAGGCACCATCGACCTCATCCATTTGCGTGAGACTTTCCAGGCACTGGGCATTGCTGTCGATGCGCTCTAATTCAACTGTGGGACCGCAGGTATAACAGGCATTGGGCTGTGCGTGGAAGCGGCGATTGTCCGGAGATGTGTACTCCTTAAGACACTCGCCACATTGCTCGAAGGTTTTCATGCTGGTGTTGGCGCGATCATAGGGGATGGCTTCAACAATTGAAAAACGTGGTCCACAATGGGTGCAATTGGTTAGTGGGTAACGGTAGCGCCGCCCGAGGGGATCAAAAATATCGGTCAAACAATCGGCGCAGACGGCGGCATCCGGCGTGATATTGGTTTGTACGTTGTTCGATTCGCTGCTCCGAATAGTAAAACTATCGGGTGCGCCATCGACATGAAGAATGGCACGTTGAATGTGATCAATGCGGGCCAGTGGCGGTGTATTTTTTTTTAATTCAGCAAGGAAATGATTGATGGCCGTGCTGTCTCCCCACACGTGAATGACAACACCTTGACCGTCGTTATACACATAGCCTGTTAAGTTGGATGCATTCGCAAGTCGCCAGGTCGTGGGTCGAAAGCCAACGCCTTGAACTATGCCAGTGACCCGTATGGCTTCGCCGACAATCGATGTGGCGGAGTGTTTTTCCTCGCCGAACCGAATCTGTTCAGCGGAGACACTCATACGGCTATTTTCCACAGGCTGACCCGGTTGTTGCCCGAGTCGGCGACGACGACCAGGTCGCCCAGTGTTTGCATGCCATAAGGCCAGCAAAAACTGTCGGCGCTAGGAGGCAGCCAACGGTTATCGCCTTTATCGTGGAAATTGGCTTGCCCACTGAGAGCGCGTGCTTCGGCACCGGTTTTTAAATCATCAATGTGCCAACCGAGCAACCGTGAGTTGGCGGTATCGGTCACCAGCAACCAGTCACCGACAACGGCTAAGGCGTAGGGCATATTGAGCGTGTGAGCGCGTGGCCAGTATAGCGATTGATTATGATCCACCAGATCGACGGTGTTTTGACCCAACACATAGTCGCAGTCCGCCCCATTGGTTTTCGGAATGCCTTGCCAGATCATGATGCGATTGTTGCCGGCATCCGAGATGCACAGGTTGCCTTGCCATAGGCAGATACCGTGCGGCCAACGCATACTCATGGCGGACGGGTCGTTGCCGGCGTTCTCATCGCGGTTTTCAAAATGGTTTTGACCCAGCACGAGATCAGCCGCTTGTCCATTTTCGGTGGGTAAGCCGCGCCAGATTAAAACGCGCCGGTTTTCGGAATCTGCTACCAATAAATGCCCATCTTGCCAGGACACACCGTAAGGCCAATGCATACTACTGGCCGATGCCTGGTCTGTACCATGGTTGGCCTCATTGCTGGTGAAATCACTTTGTCCCAAGACAATATCCGCAGGGACATTGTCGCCCTCAGGCAGGGTCGTCCAGATTAGAATGCGATGGTTCCAGGCATCGGCGACGGCCATGCCATCACCGCAAGCGCAGATGCCAGTGGGTACATTAACGGAGGTAGCAGAAACATCGGTTTTGCCATTGCGGCCTTCCGAAAAGAAATCTTTTTGACCAATCACCCAGTCGGCCGGTGTGCTGTCATCGGTGGGTAGGGTTTTCCAACCCAGCAGGCGGTGATGGCCGGTGTCGCAAATCCACAGTGGGCCGTCGGCTCCCATAATGGCCCCCCCGCGTGGCCCAAAACAGGTGTTGGCATCGGGTTTAACGCCGGTGGTTGCCATCGGTGGCACGCGGTCACCCCCAAGTACAGAGAAAGGTTCCGCGGCGAGTAATATTTGATGCGGTACCTCGCCCGCTTCGGCGACTCTGAGCGAAGGGTCGGGGGTGACCTTCATGGTGACGCGGGCGACATTTTCTTGTGGTGCGCTCATGATAATTTGACCTCCACTTGGTCATCAATGACGCGAACCGCATGGGTGTGTAGCTGTACCTCTGGTGCGCTCAGGCATTCACCCGTTTGCAGCGAGTATTCGAAACCGTGATGTGGGCAAACCAGTATGCCGTTGCTAACGTCCCCCATGTCCATTGGCATACCCATATGCGCGCAGGCATTTTGATAGCAGGTGACTTTGTTATCGAAACGACTTAACAACACTTCATTGTTGCTAACGGTAGCTACTTTAATATTGCCTTCTGGAATCGTATCCAGTTTACAGACAAAGACCCAGCCTGCATCTTCGCCACGTGCGAACGGACTAACAAAATTGATTTTGACGCCATCGACAGGTGCCGCCGTTACGCCGCCTTTTGCTTTTTTAATCGTGGTAATTTCGGGGCAGTGTTCTTTGATGGCTTTTTCAACACCTTCAGATAATGTCAACGCGGACGCAGGGCAGCCATCGCAGGCGCCGAGCAAACGAATCACTACGGTTTCAGGTGGCATAATCTCGACTAGCTCAACATTACCGCCATGACTTTCAAGAGAAGGTCTTACCGTTTCCAGCGCGTCTTCAACACGTTCGTGTAATGTCGCTTTAACAATGCCATGGTGTCTGAGAACCGCGTAGATAACTTCATCGGCAACCGCTTCTTTCAAAATAGCTAGCGCGGCTGGTTCTGTTTTCAGCGCGCGAACCAAACGGGTAAACGCTTCTTTGTTTAAGTCATCGTGTGCTTGTTTTAAAGCTTGTAAAGTATTGCGTTGTTGCTCATTCCAATCGGCAGTTAAAGATTCTAGTGACTGGATATCTTTTAGTAAGCCATCCAGTTCGACGGCGCTAGTTTCACTCATGCTTTCGGCAGTTGCTGACATAATAGTCTCAGTATTGTTGCAGTCGTTTATGCGTATTTTAAATCTTTAAATAAATAAGGTTGTATTGCGCCAGAGACGAGACTGGCAACAACGATAGCAATCCATAATGCAAGGCCTGCTTTTACCATAACAATGACGATGACTGCTGCTATCACCATTCCGATGACAGCTTGTTTGATGACGTGTCCCAAATCTTGAAATAAGCGACCTTTCCAGAACAAAGTAAATGAATTGATAAACATATCTAACATGTGAGATCCCCTGTATTTAAGTGGCTATATAAACAGCAAAATGATGAGTGCGATTAAGACGCCAGGCGCCGCGGCCATCGGACCGAAGAAGCTACCCATCATCGCGGCCAGTTCATTACCCATGTGTTTGCCGCCGACGATAATGCCGCCGATGGCACCACCGATAGCACCAACAATCATGGCGATGATGTACCACAATATGCATGTAATGAGCGTTATTTCACCTGCCATTAAAGAATTAATTATTTCTTCCACGATTTTTCCCCTCTATAAATTAAAAATTAAAATTTTTTAAAGTTAGGCTTTATTAAATACGTGTTTCACCAAAACCTTTACCTCCACGGGAGCCTGCCTGACCGGTGCCAATGTCCGCTTCGAGTTCTGCCAATGTCTCATTGATGACATTGACTTTTGCCATGTCGCCATGTTGTGTAAAAATACCACAGGCCTCTCTGTAAAAGTCACGAGCTTTTCTTAATCGATCGCGATTACCGGCTTCCGGGTTTTTTAAATCGTCAGGTAAATTACACAAGCAATTTGCTTTATTGCAGATGGTATTGGCGTATTCGTAGGGTGTGTCGTTAATGGTGCGTACCTTGAGCGCTTCATCGTAAGCTTCCAGAGCACGTAAATTATTTTCCACTGCATGACTGCTGGACGCATATTGCAGTGCGTTGCCAAGATTATTCTGCAACATGGCGTACTCGGTTGGTTGGTCGACCAGGGTGATGATTTTTAGTGCTTCCTGGAACGATTGCACGGCCATGGCTTCGCGCATTTTGGAGCGCTCATCATTCATGGGAATGGATAAATACACCGTTGCAAGATTGTTGTGCAAAATGGCATATTCGGTGGGGTAGGCTGTTCGAGTGAATACTTTCAAAGCGCGTTGATAGGCTTGGATCGCTTCCGTGATGGGCACCGCGTGCATGCCCGCGAGGGATTGCAACACCAGGCCCAGATTCATTTCCGCTTCAGCCGCTTCTTCGGCAGTACCGAGCTGGTTGAGTACGGGCAACGAGACTTCAAATTCGGCTTGTGCTTTAAATAGGTAGTCGGTGCTATTGTCAGGAATCGCCTGCAGCGCGGTGCCTTTTCTGGCGTGTGTGCGTGCGGCAAGTAGGGCTTCGTTTTCAGGGCACAGGGCGAGCGCTTTGTCGTACAGCGTGACCGCGTTATGCAATTGTTGCGGTGACTTGGGTTTTTGTTGCAGCCCCGTGGCGATCTGGATCAACAGATCCACTTTTTCAGTCGCGCTTATGCTGTCTTCTTCAATCGCTTTCAGTGCCTGGTTAAATTCGTGTTCCGGTAGGTTTTCTGCCACTTGAGCGCCCTCTCGACTTATCGTTTTTATGTTTAGTGCCAAGAACCATAACTGACTCTATTATTTATTGTCAAGTAATCTTTCATATAGCAAAGAAAGTTTACATATAAATTAAAACTAAAATAAAGAGAGATATTAATTTGCACTATGTAAATCTTCTATGCATACTGGCGACCATGAATGGCAGTACTAGAATTATTATCTCGGGTTACACCGCAAAAGAAGCGGTTGCTTTGCACCGGTATTTGAGTCATCACTATGCTATCAACACGGTGGACGATGCCGAGGAAGTGCTGCATTTGCTGGATACTGAAAATATTGACCTGCTACTTTGTAAGCACACCGTTGATCACTTCGATGCGCTGGAATTGTTGCGTAGGGCGCGAATATCTCACCCCGAAGTGGTTCGCCTACTCAGTGGACAGCTGAGCCAGGCGGAAATTAATCAAGCAACCGAAAAAGCCGCGATCTATCAGTTTGTGGCGTCTGATTGGTCCGCAATGCAGGTTGAGTTGCTGGTTAGCCGGGCGTTGGAAAATAGAGAGTTGTCCTATCGTCATCGTCATCTAAGTCACGATTTAAAAATTGCGGAAAATGTTTTGCGAAAACGTCAGGTTAAAACGAGCCAGGGTGGTGGCTATGCTGAGTTTGAAAAGCTGGTTTACTGTAGCTCGAATATGGCTAATTTGTGTAATCTGGCGAAAAAAGCAGCAACGACTAACCTGCCTATTCTGATTCAGGGTGAAACAGGTACTGGCAAGGAGCTTATGGCTCGGGGTATTCACCACAACAGTAATCGTAGTGAGCAGCCATTATTGGTACACAATTGTGGTGGTATGTCTGATGAATTATTGCACTCAGAACTGTTTGGGCACAAGCGAGGGGCCTTTACTGGCGCTGTGAGCGACCGAATGGGCTTATTTCCAGCGGCAGACGGAGGCACGGTTTTCCTCGATGAAATTGCAGATGTATCGCCAACCTTTCAAGTCAGCTTATTGCGGTTTCTTCAAGAAGGGGAAGTTAAACCGTTGGGTAGCGATCAAATCATCAAGTGTGATGTTCGGGTGATCGCGGCTTGTAATCAACCGCTCGATGTACTCATCAGTCGCGGTGAATTCAGGCAGGACCTTTATTATCGGTTAAATGGGTTCCAGCTTAATATTCCGCCATTGCGTCAACGCGTTGAGGATGTTGAGGTGTTGGCTGATTTTTTGGTCAAGAAATATTCCAGTGAAATCAATCGAGCCATTTTGGGAATATCTCCCGGAGTCATGGAGCGGTTTATGTTGCACACCTGGCCGGGTAACGTGCGTGAATTGGAAAATGAGATCAAACGCATGATCGCGCTGACCGATAATGGTACTTTTATCACTGAAGAGGTTTTGTCTCCCCATCTTGCGGCCTTGAAACCCAAGCCCAAATCGGCCAGCGTGGATTTCAATCTTGATGGCATAACCCTTAAGGAAAAAGTCGCGCAAATGGAGACAAGGATTATCGCTGAAACGCTTGAACGGCTACGCTGGAATCAAAGTAAAGCGGCAATCGAGCTGGGATTGTCACGCGTTGGCTTGTCTAATAAGATCAAGCGTTATGGTCTTAATATCGGCACGGCCGTCGCATAGTCACATGTCTAAGGCGGGTGATAAACAAGTAGATGAATTAGCTGATTGTGTTATCCCGTTCCCGCAATCAAGAACAAAACCCAAAGTCAGTCAGCAGGCGTCGCGAAGTTTAGGTTTATCCGAATTGGCGAAACAGCTTAACTGTGCTGAGGCCAGCCTAAAAGGTCACTGGTGTAGCCAATGCAAGGGTATCTGGTATGGCTGCGGCGGGGAGTGTGAGTGCCCGGTTTGCGGTAATCGTAACGGTTAAGTCGCTCGACGTAAATTTGTCACGTTAGTAATTTCAAATATAAATAGTAGTATAGACGCTAAGTAAGTTAGCACTCAAGCTGCAAACTTTGTGTGCGTTGTATCGTTAAAAACTGAGTGGTTTAGTCTGAATTGCTCGTATCTCATTGTTTATTAAGTGAACGGATTTTTGGCATAAGAGTTGCCTTTATCTTCTTCGTAGGCCTACATATTCGGCATGTCAGTCGCTATTCCACGCTGGCTAAAAGCATTGGTGATTACTCTTCCCTTTGTTTTTTTGGTTATGGATGTCTTATTCTGGTCACCATTATTGGTGGCGTAGGTTGCTCACTGGCTTCTGCCTTTATGTGGGTAACCTCAATGTATTAAATGTGGTTCATACCAAAGAACCCTACCCAAAATTATGTTAACGAATGACGGCACGATTAATGGGGCAGAAACAACCATACGCTGACCGCTATGAAGAGCGAAGCGAAGACCCGCGTCGAATTTAAAAGTATAGAGTAATAAAGGGCTCCCAATGTTAGACGGTTTCTCCGCAGAAATGCTCGCACGGTTTCAGTTCGCATTTACTGTGTCGTTTCATATCATTTTTCCGGCCTTCTCGATCGGATTGGCCAGCTATCTGGCGGCGCTGAATGGACTCTGGCTCAGAACCCGGGATGAAACCTATCTAACGCTCTTCAATTATTGGAAGCAAATCTTCGCGGTGGCTTTTGCTATGGGCGTCGTGTCGGGTATCGTGATGTCCTATCAGTTCGGCACGAACTGGAGCGTGTTTTCGGACAAGACTGGCCCCATCCTCGGCCCTCTCTTTGCTTACGAAGTGTTATCGGCTTTTTTCCTTGAAGCAGGCTTTCTCGGCATCATGCTTTTCGGGCGCGCACGCGTCGGTCCACGCCTACACATGTTTGCCACAGCCATGGTGGCTGTCGGCACCTTGATGTCGGCGACCTGGATTCTATCTGCCAACTCCTGGATGCATACGCCAGCAGGATATTCCATCAACGAACTGGGACAGTTTGTCCCCGAAGACTGGTGGAAGATCATCTTCAATCCTTCTTTCCCCTACCGGCTGACCCACATGGTGCTGGCGGCCTTTTTGACCACGGCCTTCGTCGTGGCTGGTGTCGCAGGCTGGCATTTACTGAAAGACCGGACCAACCTCGCCACGCGACGCATGTTTTCGATGGCGATGTGGATGGCTGTAATTGTGACGCCGCTACAAATCTTCGCTGGCGACTTGCACGGCCTTAACACGCTGGAACATCAACCAGCGAAGGTGATGGCGATGGAGGGACACTATGAAAGCTATCCCGATGGTGCACCACTGATCCTGTTTGGCATTCCCAACTCAGAGGAAAAGCGTATCGATTATGCGATAGCAATCCCTAAGGCCTCCAGCCTGATCCTTAAGCACAGTCTTAATGCCCCGCTGGACGGGCTGGACACCATCCCGGACGACGAAGAACCTCCCGTTGCCATTGTGTTTTGGAGTTTTCGCATCATGGTCGGTTTAGGCTTTGCCATGCTCGGGGTCGGTGTTTGGAGCCTGTGGCGGCGCTGGCGCAGTACGTTATATGAAGGCCGCTGGTTGCACCGTATATCCATCGCCATGGGCCCTAGCGGGTTCGTCGCCGTGCTGGCCGGTTGGATCACCACCGAAGTAGGGCGCCAACCGTTCACTGTCTATGGTCTTCTACGGACCAGCGACTCCCTTTCACCTGTCGAAGCTCCCGCCGTTGCGGCCTCACTCATTGCGTTCATTATCGTCTACTTTTTCGTGTTCGGCGCAGGTACTTTCTATATCCTGCGTATGATGAGTAAAACGCCGGAAGCTCCAACACCGGGGCTAAATGATGAGCCGACCCCATCCGCTGGCCTCACAGCCCCACTGCAAATCAAACCCGGCATTTTGCCCCACGGAGAATAATATACGTTATGGCATTCGATCTCGCGTTTATCTGGGCCGGCATTATTGCTTTTTCCGTACTAACTTACGTTCTCCTCGATGGCTTTGATCTCGGTATTGGGATACTTTTCCCCTTAGCCAAGGCCGAGCTGGACAGGGACGTGATGATGAACTCCGTTGCCCCTGTCTGGGACGGCAACGAGACGTGGCTTGTCATGGGCGGCGGCGGCCTGTTCGCGGTCTTTCCACTCGCCTATGCTGTGATTATGCCCGCACTCTACATGCCAATTACTCTTATGCTGCTTGCACTGATTTTCCGAGGCGTCGCCTTCGAATACCGCTGGCGCACAAAACGCTGGAAAGGCGTATGGGACGTAGCATTCGCGGGTGGCTCCATCGTCGCGGCCCTGATGCAAGGCATTACACTGGGTGCACTGGTACAAGGGATTGAAGTTTTCGAGCGTGCCTACGCTGGCGGCTGGTGGGACTGGCTAACCCCGTTCTCAATCTTGACGGGGGTTGCGGTCGTCATTGGTTACGCACTCCTCGGCTCAACCTGGCTTGTCATGAAAACAAGCGACGCCCTTCAGCTTCAGATGCGTCGATACTCCTGGTATCTGGCAATCGCAATACTCTTTTTTATTCTGGTTGTCAGCATCATTACGCCTTTTCAAGATCCCATCTATTTCCAGCGCTGGTTCAACTTTCCCGGCAGCATATTTAGCGCTCTGGTTCCTTTGCTCGTGGTGTTGGCGGCCTGGCAGCTCTTTAGCGGCCTGAAGGCCCTGCGCGACATAAAGCCCTTTATCGCTGCTCTGTCTTTGTTCGTCATCAGCTTTGTGGGAATTGGCATCAGCTTCTACCCGCACATGGTGCCCCCATCTCTCACTATCTGGCAGGTTGCGGCTCCTGATTCCAGTTTGCGATTTGCGTTGGTGGGCGCAGTGATTTTTCTTCCCCTAATCCTTGGCTATACGGCATATGCATACTGGGTATTTCGAGGAAAAGTTGATCCAACCGAGGGCTACCACTGATGAAAGATCAGAAAGCTCTTCGAAGGATCGGGTGGTTTGTTGGGCTCTGGCTCGCCAGCATCAGCTGTTTGGCAATCATCGCCTACGTAATTCGTTTGGCAATCAATCCATAGCGATAGGACAATCCATACTCGCAGCCCTTGCTTATCAAACTGAAAATTAAAGCCAAAAAGAATGTGGGTCAAAGAAGCTACGTATGCTTAGGATTTTTACGAATGCAACATATGCTACCAAAAAGTTCGATATGCGTTCTGAAGGGCTCCATCCTCAACGTTTGGAAGTTGATGTCTCTTTTGGGAGCAAAGAAGTAAATGAATCCAAGCCGATTAATTTGCGGGGGGGATTACACAAGATCAACCATACTCGGGTACACATTCCCAAGTCAGTACGAAAAAATGACTCAAAGGCCCTGCAAGATGAAATGCGCAAACACTTTTGACGACGTGCAGCCATAGAGTTGGTGATTGGCTATTTAAAGTTTGATCACCGACTCAATCGAAATTTTTTAAAAGGATTTACGGGCGACCAAATAAACTTGCTAATGACGGCGGCTGCATTCAACTGATTAATTTAGGGAGCCTCTGATTTATTCTGGGATAGCGAGATTGTGCCTGAAATATTTCAGATCAAGGCGCGAATCGCAGCCAATAGTGGGGTTATTGGCAAGGTTCGCAACGCAGAGCTGGGATATTTCAGG
>JAESQP010000042.1 GCA_016765075.1 Gammaproteobacteria bacterium | reverse complement strand
TGGATTAAGGTGTAACGTGACTTTCTTTCAGTGAGCGAAACAATCGCTTGTTGATGGCCTTTGCCAATGATCGTATCAAGCTCCCAGTCGCCAATACGAGAACGCTTATCGACAATTGCTGGGCGCTCAGATGTGTTAGTTTTGCAAGGGTGCATTACGACAAAGTAGCTAAGACTAAGTTGAAATTTATGACAAAGTTGTTGTTATTGAATGTTAGCAATTGGATAAGTAGACTCTAACCTAGAGTAATTGGGAATTTAGGAGTGTCCGAGAATGCTAAAAATAAAGCTAGCAGTAATATTAATGGTTTTTTTGCTATTAACTGGGTTTAAATGGTTGGATAGTAAAGAGGAAAAAGGGACAGGAATTGGTGGAATTCTTGGTGGTGTCATTGGTAATAAGTTAGGTAAAGACAAAAATAAAGAGTTATGGACGATTGTAGGAGTCGCTGCGGGTGCTTTTATTGGCAACCGAATTGGTAAAAACCTTGATCAAAAAGATAAAGAAAAATTGGCTGAAGCGACGATTAAAGCAGCCGAAACAGGCGAAAATCAAGAGTGGGAAAATACTGAAAGCGGCAAAGTAGGCCAAGCAAAAATAGTTCAAGCTAGTGTAGATACTGACACAGATAAGAACTCGAATTGTCGAGAGATTGAGCAATCGGTAGCGTTGGATGATGGTTCCGTCGTTACAGAAAAAGTGAAAGCCTGTAAAGGTGAGGATGGTAGTTGGGCAATAATATAGTGCGCAGTAACGCATAAATTAAGTTCGACTTGATGCTATCTCCCCCTATTCCTGTCATTGCCTAAGTGGGTACACAAAACCAGTATGTCTATGCGTATTAGAGGTTGCTTTTGGTTTGTTATGTTTAGCGTTCTAGTGTTCTGTTCTTTGTTGACTAATGCAAGTGCGAAGAATAGAGGGAGCCTGGGTGCGCAGCTTGCGAGTTACGAATATAAGCTTTGTGCTAACAGTGGCTGTGATACAGAGCAGTTTGTAAAAGGGCTAGTCGTAGGGAAACTTGATAAGTCAGGGGCGTTATATTTGGCTGGGCTTAGAACAGGCGATGTAATTGTGAAAAGATTCAAGCCTGGCAAAGTTCTCTTCTACGAAGAAAAGAAGGCATTGGAAACCAAGATATCGAGTGATTTAAACATATTTGCCAGGCAGTTTAAGTCTTTAGGTGTTGGCGATACACTTTATTTGGGTTATTACGTTCCTCAATCTGATGACACCAAGAACCTATACTGGCAACGCCTTAAATACGCTAAAGTTGTTTTAAAAGAGCCATTGATAAACAATAATCTTGTTAGTCATAAAAGGCGATTCGATGTTGAGGAACTATTGCAGACTGAGAAATTATCTTTTTCTGCCAAGTACGCGTTGTCGATTGCTCGGATGCCGACTGGCTCTGCTGAGGTTAGAAGTTTAAAAGAGTATGCTACTGGAGGCCAATATGACTGGGGGGAAGGTGTTAGCTCTCAATATGATCTTAAAAATTCTATTTCTAAAGACGGCGTTTGCGCAAAACACGGTAGTTGGCCAGCAATACCGAAATTGACTTACCCGAGTGGTTATGTTCCAGCTGGTGCTATCAATCCAGATCAGCTTGAGTTGCGGACATCTCGAGATCGTTATGGCCGTACTTATGGTAACGGCGCAAACGCTGCTAAAAGTTTAGCTAATGGAAGATTGTTCTTTGAAGAAGTATTGCGTACGCTTACTAAGTCGAGTGATGCATTTTGGGCAGCTTATGATAAAGGGGTTTACGATGAAAGTCTTAAGAATGAATACGCGTACTGGCTATACGAAGGCAAGAAATACAATCTTGGTGGGCGTGCACCAAGAACAGCGTTAGATGTTTTCACTAATATTGCTACGACAAGTACGCGCGGTAAGTTTTCATATCACATAGTCCCGGCGATAGATCGAGATACTTACCAATTTCTAACGAACTCTAAATGCAGCCCGATAAAATCAAAATATCGGCCTGAGGAGGATGCTGCTGTTAAATTAAGAGATATTTATGATAAGACAAGTAGTGCGGTGTTATTTCGATACGGTTCTTTAAAGGAGTATCTTGAGAAAAAAATCGATTATAAAAAAACAAATTATAAGTTTGCCTTTGATTTTTCGAAAGATTGGGGCCGGACTGATATATCAGGTGTAAGAGAATGCTTAAGGGCGGCAATCACATTAAATGTGGGTCAAGATGTTTGTGATACGCCGCTGTTTTTGACAGTAAAGGCCAATAAAATGAGCTATCCAATATTTGGCTCAAAAAGAGTTAATAGCAATCCATTCAAACTTGATGTGTTACATAGCTATATAGATTCAATCAGTGCTAACTTAGCGAATTCATATTCACATATCTCTGATAAATGTAGGAGTGATAATCGCAATATATTGAAATACCTGTTCTATACAAATCCCGATATAAATCTGTCAGCCAAGTATGAGCCAGTGTGCCCTAACACTCCGGTTGCAGATTATTTGGTGAGCAATAAGTTTGGTTATGAAGTAGAAAAACTGTTAAGTGAAATTATTCTTGCTGAAAAAACTGAATTTTCAGACCGAAAATATTCACAACGAATTAATCCGTGGGAACATATGCCTCGTTTCGCTGGGCCGTGGATAGGGAAACACTGGAAGTCAGAAAATGTCAAATAGACACTATTTCTATTAGCTTGATATTTATAATGGCAATAAATAATAAAAAATTAATTTTTGGTGTCTTGCTTCTGTTGTGTTGTTTGTTATACCAAAATGTGGTGTGGGCAAAAAAAATAGCGTCGCATAACGGGTTTACCGCACTGTTGGGCGATGATTATTCCTGCGCCGAATCAGTGGATGTGACTATCGAGTCTAAATCAAGAAAAACGTTTAAAAAAAAACCGAAAGCCTTTGCAAAAATAGTTGCGCTGGTGAGGATTGCCATTTCAATTGACTGCTCTTCTGTCAAACACATTAATATAGTGGGGAGCCATTTAGGAAAAACCTTGTTGCAAACGCAAATCAGCAAGGCTGAAAAATGGCGCCTCACACTTAATGATGATGGTACGAAGAATAACTATATCGATAAGTCCTCCGATTATGGGTTTGCTATGGTTGAATTGCCTGGGGGGGAAGCATTTATGGGCTGTGTCAGCAAAGTGAAATGTAATAACTCACACAGCTTATCTATTTGGACTATTGTGCCAGTGTCGCCGTTCAAAATAAGTAAATATGAAGTGACCTATGGTCAATGGAGCTCATGTGTTGCTGATGGTGTATGTAAAGAACACGGATATATAAAACGTAAAGAAAAATATAAAAATAGGCTTCCCGCGAATTCAGTTAGTTGGGACGAAGTAACTCATAGTTATATTCCATGGCTAAATAAAAAGACAGGAAGAAATTATCGCTTACCAACGGAAGCTGAATGGGTGTACGCGGCAAGAGCAGGGACTAAGACGAGATTCCATTGGGGGGATGAAATCACAGAAAAAGTTGCTTGCCTGGGATTAATTAGGTGCCGTAGCTCGGTGCCGGTAGGTAGTTATAAGCCAAACGCGTTTGGTTTATATGACATGATAGGGAATGTCGATGAGTGGGTTCAAGATTGCTGGAATACATCCGCATCGAGTGTTGTCGATAGGTGTGACAGAGTGCTTCGTGGTGGTAGTTTCGCAGGTTATGAACATCAATTAGGCTTGTCTTTTCGCTTGAAAAAATACCAGGGTGGAACAGTAAGCAGTGCTGTCGGCTTTCGGCTTGCAGAAGACGTTGCGCATACAGATGATTATCAAGTATTTTAACTGATGAAGTGAGTTAGTTGATGAAGTTTATAAAGTTAGAAAGTGTTGTTTTACTAGTATTATTACTATTTATCGCTATCTTTCCTGCGCATGCAATGGCACAAGTGCTTGGCAAGCATGGCCCATTTACTGCGACCTTACCCCAAAATTATAAGTGTTCAGAAACAGTTACAGTAAACATCAAGTCTAAATCAAAAAGTGCCTTTAAAAAGAAACAAAAAGATTTAGCGAAAATAGTAGGTCTAATACGCACCGCACTAGCCTTTGAGTGCCCAAAGGCGAATGAAATCCAGTTGGTGGGGTTACATAAGAAAAAGCAAATATTACAGACACAGATTGCTAAGCGTGATAATTGGCGGTTGAATCTCGCTAAAAATAAGTCATCAAAAGCTAAAAAGAAACTGGAAAATGCGAAGAGTAATCAAGTAAAAGTGGCTACTAGCGCTCTACCAGAGCTTTATCGCATTCCAACACTTAAGCATCGCGTTGATCCTGAAACATCAGACTATTTATATGAGTACAAAGGTTTTACATTACAAGTAGAAAAAAACCACTGTGACCGAACGCTTGTTAAAGACAAGAAAAGGAGTCTAGCGTACGCGATATTGAGTCATCCACAGGACGCGCATTTGCTTTTTAATGCCTCGAAAGAAAAAATTAATCTTGTCCAGAATGTGATATCAGTGTTGCTGGAAAATGCTGTGATGGATGCGGATAACCCACAATTTAATCGCAGCCGATACTGCGGTATTGAATCTAGAGGTACTTTTAATAGCTCTTCTTTTAATTTGTTCTACAAACAAGGGGTTGGAGGTAGAAATGAGTGGGTGACTAGAAAAACATTTTGGCAAATACGTCGTACCCGTGACACGGCAGGTACAAAACAATTTTTAAAGGCTGCCAGAGCTAATATAAAAAGTAAAATAAGTAAATCTGGCAGTAATGATCTGGTTGGGAAGGGCTATGTTGGTTCATGGCTGGAATATGAAGATGAGAAGCTAAAGGTCTATACGGCACAGAAAAAGGCAAGTAGGACGCTTGACTTGGTCTTTATGCATACAATAAATAATGACGAATCTATCTATAAGGCATCTAACGAATCTTTAACGGAAAAGAAAATAAGAACATACTTCTATTTGGAAAAAAATGAGTTTCAAAAGATTCAAAAAATCGTTGATATTATTGGTTTGCCAAACAGCTCATATAGCTTCGGTGATCAGGGGGTTAGAGTATTTCATTACGTCCAAAACTATATATCGCCAGAGATCATAAATGATCCTCATGGCGCAAATTCATATGGGGTTGAGAAACCGTTTGCCGTTCAGGAGTTAGAATTATATTGGCGAGATAAAGCGTACGTAAAGCCGGTGGCCACCTCTATCAACAGGCGTATCTACGTGCCACTAATACTGAGTGTGAAGGACGCAAAAACGTATGAAAAATACGGTAGCTTGGAGGAAGAAGCTATTAATAATCCATTGGCTAGTAGAGGCTTCCTCTCTGCAAGGCTAGCTCATAAGGGTGATGGTTATGAAGTATATGTCGCTAAAATTAAGCGAAAAGGGTATGCAAGTGTTTTGCCCCCATCGTTAGTGATTATTCATTCTAATAAATCCATTGAAGATACTATTGTTCCTCACGAAGAAGTACAACCCGGTTGGTTTAAGTACACTAAGGAATATGGGGATTTTATTATAGATCTAGCAAATAACTCATTTAGGGAAGATGATTTTATTAAAGACTCTAGAAAAGGGTTTCGAGTATTTCATTTTTTAAAAGATATGCCTTTAGAAAAAGTGGACTATGACGGAATCAAACGACCTTATATACATACCTCGTTTGGTCACTATGATAAACCTAAACCTCATTATGCCTATGGCGAAAAGGAACAGCACAATAAGACGGCAAGCTCTTTTCAAGAACTAATGCAGAAAAATGAAGCGTGGGAGAAGAGTATAGCATTGGAACAAAATGCAGAGAAAAATAAACTCTCAACGGGCCAGAAAAGTGCGATTAATAAAAAAGTTAATCAAGAGCGTGCTGACCTTTACGGCTATATATATAGAGGCGACTCGTATTGGCAGGAATACAGAACTTGGCGCGCAAAGAAATTATCTAAAAAACTGCAAGAACGCTTTAGAGGGAAGCAGCCAGATATAGCAGACTACTTTAATGGAGATGTGCAAAGTAATCTGAGGCATGATGGTAAATTAGCGTGGCCATTATTAAGATTTATTGAAAACACTGCGGATCAGTGCCCGCAAAACCTCCCTAAAGATCATGTTGTCAGGGAAATAGTGACAACGGAAACGAGTACAAGGCGTAATCGGTTTGGGCCAAATTCTGTAAGAACTAATGAGACAAGGCGAGCTGTAAAAATGTCTAAGCGCTTTTCTCGGTTATATGAAAAATACTTTCAAGTGTTGCAAAATGATAAAGCAAATCGTGCTGATAACTTTGCCATGAGTGCCCTTAATAATTTGTCGAATACCTCTATCAGCGATATCGCGGATTTTTCCACGATTCTTCAGGAGCCAATGTGGGCCGTTGATTGGATGTTTACTAAAGAAGGGTGTGATAGTAAAGCCTTGGTTCAGTTAGGTGAAAACATGGCGCGTCTTGGTGAAGGAAGGGCGTCAGTTCAGTCCGAGGGCTTAGCATACAATGGAACTAAAAAAACAGCAGGTGCTTCTAAAAAGCTAGCCGCATCTAATTTGCTTTATGAAGAATACAAAAGTGGTATGTTAACGCTGACTTACTCAAGTCTATCTAGTAAATGGGTTCCCAATATCGACGAAATGGTTAAGCATGCGAAGGCAAATTACCCACTGACATTTAGGTTCAGAGGCAGTGTTGAGGCGCCGATAAAAATAAAAGCCAAGGTTAGCAATGTTGTGGGTAATAATTCGCTTAAGGAGCTGGATATGACAGTGCCAGGTGAATGGACAGGGCAACTTGACTCGGATCTTTATCAGTTTTACTCGAATGGGGCTGCGCATGGTGATCCGGTTTTCGCGAAGCTGCTAGGCCAAAGGTCCCCTCGTTTAAGAATCGTTCAATGTTACTATCAAAATGGTTCTTATTACCCGTTCTGGTACAAAAGTTCGCCTACAGCCGCTGAATATAAAAATGCGCCAAGTTCACATATCTTTAAGGCGATTCAGCCGCCACGGAAGAACTGCCCGGAAACCTATGATGGACCGCATAACACTTTTGGGCATTTGAAGCCAGCTGGGTCGACTGCGGGTTCAGGATCAAGTTCAAGCTCAAGTCGCTTTCATTAGCCTATTGCCAGAAAAACGAGCTGAGAAAACCAATGACCAAAAATGAGCAATTAGGCCGAGCTATTGTTATAGCGTGTAATGCACATGAAGGGCAGTTTGATAAAGGAGGTAATCCCTATATCTTGCACCCGTTACACCTAATGGACCAATTGTTATTCGACAAGCAATTGGCAACCATAGCAGTGCTTCACGATGTGGTTGAGGATAGCGATGGCAAAGTGACCATTGCAACATTGGGTAAAGAAGGGTTTAGCGAAAGAGTTTGTGCTGCGCTAGATTTATTGACACATCGCAAAGGCGATGACTATATAGAAAGCTATATTAAGCGCATTTGTACCAGTTACGATGCGATACGTGTAAAGCGAAAGGATTTAGCACATAACTCAGACATCACTAGACTAAAAGGAATTACAGAGAAAGATTTGAAAAGAATGGAGAAATATCATTGTGCCTTTGTGCTGCTCACCGAGGCTAAACGCAATTTCGACCGCAAGTAGTGTAAAATAGCTAGATAAGTTTAAAGAGTGTTTTATTGGTGAGTTTGAGCTTCACTTTGTCGAACTATTAGAAGCAAGTTGTCATGCGGAGTAAGTATTTTTTTCTCACCAAGATAAATTGGTTGGCGCGATTCACGAAAATTATGTCGCGGAGCAAAATCAGTAGGAAGCGGCGTCGAAGAAAATTTGAGTAACGCTAGTTCTAGTTGGAAAAGTCTACCTAAGGGGCTTAAGGCTACTAACTGTAACTAAGCTGATTATCTCGATGTTAAATTATGCTTGTTAGGTTCAAAACAGAGAGTCAGTATGATAGGTGTTGCATCACTAATCACTGAGAGCACGATAGAAAAATTAGCAGAAGTAGAGCATGCAAGATAGCTAGTAGAAAAACAGATGGCAGAATAGCAGTTTACTGAGGGAGTAAAAGAAGTGCTAAACGTCTATCATTTCTATAGTCGCTTGGCAGCAACTAAGCGAAGAAGGAAAACGAAGAGATCGGGGCGCGATTATAAATTTACCAAATATAATTAGATTGCGTTCAGCGTTTAGTAGCTAAAAGGAAGAAGCTTTTATCTTGCCAAATAAGTAGCAAGTAATAGTTAATAAATATTTTTTCATTGCTGTCCCGTTAACTTTCCCCCGTCATTCTGGCCTGCGCCGGAATGACAGAGGAGTATTATTGGTTTTCATGTCTCTAGCACCTCAAAACAATCTAATCGCTAAGCATTTCGCCCATTGAACAGCGATATATTTCAAGTTAACGGGACAGCGCTGATACGGA
>JAESQP010000041.1 GCA_016765075.1 Gammaproteobacteria bacterium | reverse complement strand
GGCGTATCTACCGTGCTGATTGTTTTGATGTGTCGTCACAACGAACCGACCAGGTACGGTTGTAACCCGGAATCATACGCCGGTAGCAATAAACCCATCGTAGAATAATATTTTTCCACGATATTCATCATGTAAAATACAAGATAGTGTAGTTGAAAGTGATATGCTTTAGATGCTTTATGGTATGGGTTTAAGTATCTTTTTTGTAGGCCGCTATATCTTTGGTAGCAGTTCAGTGGATCTAAGGATAGTAATTTTGTGCGCAAATAAATTCTTGGTCAGATGAGCAAATTTGGAGCACCCAATGAGTAAAAAAGGGGATAACTCCAGCGCCTATATCCACATTGATTGGGGCTAACATCTAGTGAAGAACTATCGCTAAAGCATCTGGGGAAATCTCTCAGGCGCCATGATATTTTCATTGCAGCGATGGACGGGTTGGACGTGGAATTTCCTGGTCTACAAATAAAGTGTTTCGGCTCCAGATTTCGGTAGAACCGAAAATGATTATTTATAAATTTTCACAGAAAATCGATGTTTTTTTTATTTGGTGAAATTGAAGTGGATGAGGCGTATTTTAGCGATCATTAAAAGGTAAACGATGCCGTAGAGTGGGGGGGGAACGTCCCCGTATTTGGCTTTTTATACCCCGAGTTCACGTAAAAGCGCAGTGGCACGGAATAGAGAATTTTTGCTACGTGTATCTCTTAGGGACTCTTCCAGGAAAAAGCTGGACTACTTCAATTGTGTTTGATTATAGTATTTAATCCAGAAACTTTTTTGCGAGGTGTACGGCGGTGGAATTTTTTACAAAAACAGCAGTTGATGTTGCAGTTTTGGCAGGGAAACACCTGTTAAGCAAATATAAACGCCACCATGTTGAGGTATATGGCGAAGATACGTTATCTGTTTCAAATAGAGGTTTGACAAAGGAGATTACGTCCTCACTCGATAACGAGGCTGACCAGATAATTATCGATGTAATCTCTGAGCGACACCCTGAGCATAATATACTCACCGAAGAGACTGGCCAAGTTGATAACGGTGGCAGTCCATATACATGGATTATTGATCCGCTTGATGGTAGCTCTAACTATGTTAATCACAATCCATTTTTTGCCGTTTCAGTGTGTTTAGCTTATGAGAATGTGCCAATTACGGGAGTAATTTTTGCTCCTTATATCGAAGAGCTTGCCGTGGCACGTAAAGGTCATGGTTGCACTTTAAACGGGCGACCGGTTTATGTTTCCGACACAGCCGAGCTTAGCGGAGGTTATATCGTTGGGTGTCCTGGTGGTGATTTAAACAATGATCGTTTTGCAATGATGAGTTACGTACTGAACAAATCGATCAAAGACTTTCGCAAGATGGGATCAGCTGCTATAGAGGCATATACGGTAGCCTCCGGCCGGGTAGACGCATTCGTAACCCTAAATATCTCGCCCTGGGATATCGCCGCTGGCGCAGTTTGCGTACAAGAGGCTGGCGGAATGGTTACAGATTTCAATGGCAGCCCGTGGGATCTCAGCAAGAGTGATGTTTGTATGTCCAACGGCAAGCTTCACGATAGCATATTAAACAAAACCCAAGTGGTAAACCCAAGTCACCCAGAATATAGCCCCACTGCTTTGCCTGATGACAAAAAATTCGTTGCAAGTAAATGACATATAAGGTTTTAGATAAAAACTCTATTCCTGAGTATATAGATGGGCTTCCGAAAGTTATTGAAGTCCTTGGCAAAGGGACAGGCCTCGATATTGAAGAGATAGGTGACGGTAATCTTAATTACGTTTATAAAATACGTCGGTCAGGTTCTCCTCATCGCTCCGTTGTGCTTAAGCAGGCTGTTCCCTATCTGAGAATGGCCGGGGAAGGATGGCCGTTAAGTCGCAACAGAATGATTTATGAGATACGGGCATTGCGCGCCTACAACGATTTAGTTCCCGAATTTGTGCCGACTATTTATCACTCTGATGAAGAGATGAGTGTACTCGTGATGCAGACTCTCGATAATCATACCGTCGTTCGTCATAGCATGATTCGCGGGGTGGTTTTTCCAAACATTGGGCATGACATAGGCACCTTTTTGGCTGAGACGCTTTTTCATACTAGCGCTCTTGGTATGGGGAGTATTGAACGTCGTCATTTAATGGATCGATTTACCCTCAATGATGAACTATGCAAACTCACGGAGGAATTTGTTTTCACCTTCCCGTTTATGGAGCATGAGTCAAACTATACGAACCCAGCTACAAATGAATTCGCAAGGGCGAATTTAAGATGTGATACTGAATACAAATTAGGTGTACTGAAATTTAAAGACTTGTTCTTAACGAAAACGGATGCGCTTCTTCATGCCGATTTTCATACAGGGTCTTTGATGGCAAACTCGGATGAAACTTATGTTATTGATACGGAATTTGCGTTTTTTGGCCCATTCGGTTTTGATGTTGGGAAAATTATTGCGAATTTTCTTTTAAGTTATACGTCGCATTTTTTTCACAGCAATGACGATTCCTATCAGAACTGGCTGTTGGTTGAAGTAATCAATATATGGAAAAGGTTCGAAACTCGCTTCATAGAGTTATGGGATTCGCAAGGTGAGTCGGCGATGCTTGTGAATGGCTTTCTTACTGATAAGGAATTGCAAGAATATAAGCAAAACTTTATGTTGAAGATTCTACATGACTCTATAGGGTTCTGTGCATGTTCTCTTGCCCGAAGAACGCTTGGAATTGCGGGTGTTGCCGATATTCGTGATATTGAGGATCTGGATATTCGGTCTAAGCTTGAAATTATGAATATAGAACTATCTCGTCTGTTATTATCAAAGCACGATAAAATTAATACTATCGAACAATTTGAGTCGACTGTACGGTCTTTTTATACAAATTTTAATTCTATGGAGCTAGTGAAATGACATCGTCGTTACTTGGCATAATCCCAGCGGCTGGGAGTGGGGTTCGTGCTCGACCATACAGCTATGAGATGCACAAAGGTATTTTTTCAATTGATGGTCAGTCGAATATATCGCGTCTTATCTCAATTATGAGAGACCAATTCGACATTGAGGAAATAGTGATTTCCCTTGGCTATATGGGAGACTCGATTCGGGACGCATTTGGCGATGGTAAGGAATTCGGAGTTCGAATAACGTATGTGGAAAACCAGCATCTTGATAAGGGTTGGGCATGGTCCGTATTGTTGGCAAAGCCTTATCTTGCTGGACGTCACGCATGCGTCATGATGAGTGATGAGTTTTACTTGGAAACAAACCATCGTGATTTCGCAAAGTGCCCATACGACAAATACGCGGCCATGATTGCAGTTAAACGAGTTGATGATCCAGAATTAATTAAGAAAAACTTTTCTGTAGAGTGTGACGGAAATCGCGTCATTCGCTTAGTAGAAAATCCGGTTAATATTACAAACAATATTTTGGGTATGGCTAACTTTATACTGGCGCCATCGGTTTTTGAATTGCTAGAGTCTGCTTACGACAGTGGTCGTCCATCAATCGAATTTGTAAATTTTATAGATGAGCTCATTCGAGATGGCCATAGTGTTTCCTTATGCGAACTCACTGGCCACTATATCAATTTAAATGACGTTGCTAGTTTAGAGGCAGCCAGCGATCTTGCTATACGTACTCGATTGGCGAAGAATCAGTAGGCTTGGGAGCCTCTGATTAACTCATGGACGGTTATCTTACGGCCAAAATATCCAGCTTCTGCGTTGCACCCCAAGGGTACTTCCTGCGGGGCGAAAACCTTCGTGATAGCCAGCTATTACGAAGGTTTTCGCCTTGAATCTGAATATTTCAGGCACACACGAGAAGTAAATTCCATTTTAGCGAGAAACAGTTGTTGTGTACTATATTTTAATAAACCAATCTAACAAATTCTAAATGCCCAACAATCAAAGCTT
>JAESQP010000040.1 GCA_016765075.1 Gammaproteobacteria bacterium | reverse complement strand
AGCGCTGATACTTCTGTTCCGGCTAAGGTATAGTGGTAGATATTGTCGATGAAGAGAAGTACATCACGACCATCATCTCGGAATTTTTCAGCCATAGTCAAACCCGTCAGTGCAACACGAAGTCTGTTGCCGGGAGGCTCATTCATCTGGCCGTATACCAATGATACTTTATCCAGTACGTTAGATTCAGTCATCTCGTGGTAAAAATCATTACCCTCTCGAGTACGCTCACCTACACCCGCAAACACTGAAAAACCACTATGTTCAATAGCGATATTACGAATAAGCTCCATCATATTGACAGTCTTACCGACACCGGCGCCACCGAACAATCCGACCTTGCCGCCTTTAGCAAAGGGGCAGATCAGGTCGATCACTTTAATACCGGTTTCTAATAGCTCGGTAGAAGCAGACAGATCTTCATAAGCCGGTGCTGCACGGTGAATAGACCAGCTAACGTCTGCGCCGATTGGACCTTTATCGTCAATCGGTTTGCCCAGCACATCCATGATACGACCCAGGGTCTTGGTACCGACAGGTACAGTAATAGGCTCGCCGGTATTGCTAACGCTTTTTTCGCGCTGCAAACCTTCGGTGGTACCCATGGCGATGGTACGCACAATGCCGTCACCCAACTGCTGCTGCACTTCAAGTGTCAGGCCAGCGTCGTCGACCATTAATGCGTCGTAGACCCTCGGCATGGCGTCAGATGGGAACTGAACATCCACTACCGCGCCGATGATTTGAACTACGTTTCCTGAACTCATCTTATCGATACCCCTTAACTAGTTTTATCGTACGGGGTTTAACCGCACTTACAAATCTTTTGCACACAACAGCTCTAACTAAGCGCTGCAGCACCACCCACAATTTCGGAAATTTCCTGTGTAATCGCCGCCTGACGCGCCTTGTTGTAGACTAACTCCAGGTCATTGATCAAATCGCCAGCGTTATCAGAGGCTGACTTCATTGCGACCATACGTGAAGCCTGTTCGCTGGCGAGGTTTTCTACCACGCCTTGATACACTAATGACTCGATATAACGCGTTAACAACTGGGTCATAACAATCTTGGCTTCAGGCTCATAGATGTAATCCCAATGGTGCTCAAGCTCTTTATCTTCTTTCGGCTCAATCGGCAATAATTGCTCGACCGTTGGGTTTTGAGTCATGGTATTAACAAAATCGTTGTAGACCAAAAACAGTTGATCAATTTCGCCCTTATCAAAAGCATCGAGCATGACCTTAACACTGCCGATCAAATCCGCTAGCTGCGGCCTATCACCCAGGTTTGCCGTCTGCGCAACAATGTTACCGCCAACACGTTTGAAAAACCCGGCGGCTTTAGTGCCAATAGTACAGAACGTCATGTCGATTTTCTGCTCGTCAAATTCTTTCATGGTGACGATAGCTTTTCTGAATAAATTGCTATTCAAGCCACCACAAAGACCGCGATCAGATGAGATAACAATAAAACCGGCACGCTTAACATCACGTACCTGCATATAAGGGTGCTTATATTCCGGATTAGCATGGGCAAGATGGTCGATCACGTTGCGCATTTTGTCGGCATAGGGTCGTGATGCCGCCATGCGATCTTGCGCCTTACGCATTTTACTGGCCGCAACCATTTCCATAGCACGGGTGATCTTTTGCGTATTTTTTACGCTCTTGATCTTTGTGCGAATCTCTTTACCTACAGCCATGATTTATTCTCGGTTATACCTAATGCCTACCAAGTACCGGTTGATTTAAAACTGCTGATAGCAGACTTCAAACCGTCTTTGATTTCATCACCAAAACCACCTGATGCGTTAATTTTATCAAGCAAGTCGTTGTGTGAAGATTTCATATAACTATGCAATGCCGCCTCGAAGCTAACAATCTTATTGAGTTCGACATCATCAAGAAAGCCTTCGTTAGCTGCAATCAAAGATACTGCCTGTTCAGCAACGCTCAACGGCGAATACTGCGGCTGCTTCATCAATTCGGTTACCCGCTGACCACGTTCTAACTGTGCGCGAGTTGTATCATCAAGATCCGATGCGAACTGGGCAAATGCTGCCAATTCACGATACTGCGCCAAATCAAGACGCACACCACCACCGAGCTTTTTAATAATTTTGGTCTGCGCTGCACCACCAACACGTGACACGGACAAACCAGCGTTAATGGCTGGACGAATACCGGAGTTAAACAAATCACTTTCCAGATAAATCTGGCCATCGGTAATCGAAATCACGTTAGTCGGAACGAAGGCCGATACGTCACCACCTTGTGTTTCAATAATAGGTAATGCGGTTAATGAGCCAGTTTTGCCTTTAACCTTGCCGTCGGTGATCTTTTCAATATGTTCGGCGTTAACACGCGCAGCGCGCTCAAGCAAACGTGAATGGAGATAGAACACGTCGCCCGGATAAGCTTCACGGCCTGGTGGACGACGCAGCAACAACGACACCTGACGGTAGGCCCAGGCCTGCTTGGTCAAATCGTCATAAACAATCAGCGCGTCTTGACCCAAGTCGCGGAAGTATTCACCCATGGAACAACCAGCGTAAGGGGCAATAAACTGCATCGCCGCTGAGTCTGCTGCAGTGGCGGCAACAACAATGGTGTGATCCATTGCGCCGTGTTCTTCAAGCTTACGTACTACGGCAGCAACTGATGAGGCCTTTTGACCAATCGCCACATAGATACATTTAATGCCGGTGCTTTTTTGGTTAATAATGGTATCAATCGCTACCGCTGTCTTGCCGGTCTGGCGATCACCAATAATCAACTCGCGCTGACCACGGCCTATGGGCACCATGGCATCAATCGCTTTCAGTCCCGTTTGCACTGGCTCATCAACAGATTTACGGGCAATCACACCCGGCGCTACCTTTTCAATTGGTGAGCTGTGCGGGGTTTCGATAGCGCCTTTGCCATCGATAGGCACGCCGAGAGCGTTAACAACGCGGCCTAACAGCGCTTCACCCACTGGCACTTCAAGTATACGGCCAGTACATTTAACACTGTCGCCTTCTTTTAAATGAAGGTAGTCACCCAACACGACGATACCGACAGAATCGCGCTCGACGTTCAGCGCCATACCAAAAGTATCGCCGGGGAATTCAAGCATCTCACCCGACATAACGTCGGCCAGGCCGTGAACACGAACGATACCGTCAGTAACACTGACGATGGTACCTTCGGTACGGGCTTCGGTTGTCGTATCGAAGTTCTCGATACGTTTTTTAATAAGCTCACTGATCTCTGAGGCTGATAACGCCATGATTTGATCCTCTTAAATAACTATATTTTAGTGGCCTAGAGCCAGATTAAGTTTGTTCAATTTGCTGGCGACAGAACCATCGATAACCAGATCTCCTGCGCGAATCACCGCGCCACCAATCAATGATTGGTCAATGTGGCAAGTCAATGCAACATCGCGACCCAGTCGCGCTTTCAATGAAACCTTAATGGCCTCTTGCTGCGCAACAGTCACTTCATAAGCAGACGTGACGGTTGCATCAACACGGCGCTCAGCATCAGCGCGGTAACCGGCATAAAGCACAACAATTTCAGACACCACATTGAGTCGGCCATTTTCAACCAGCAAACGCACGACGTTACCCAGCTTGTCATTAGCCGCACTGCCAACGGCACCCATGACAACATCGACCAGCTGATCGTTGCTGACCTTAGGGTGGCCCAAAATGGCTTTGATCGGCGCAGCGTTCGTCACGTCAGCCAATGCGCTGAGCGCATTACCCCAAGTGGCATAATCATTCGCTGCTTTAGCCAAGCTAAAAATAGCCTGGGCATAAGGGCGGGCGAGCGTGCTTTTTTCTGCCATAAGTGTCCTTTAAAACCTGGCTAAACCTGGCTAAACCTGCTTCGCTAAATCGTTCATCAACTCAGCGTGGGCAGATTCATTGATTTCTTTTTTCAGGATCTTGCCGGCACCAGCAACGGCAATCGATGCCACAGCGGCACGCAGCCCTTCGCGCGCACGGTTTGTTTCCTGATCAATTTCTGCCTTGGCCGCGATGAGCAAACGCTCACCTTCAGTGCGGGCATTAGACTTGGCCTCTTCAACGATTTCACCGCCACGTTTTTCAGACAGGGCGATGATTTCTGCTGCTTGACTCTT
>JAESQP010000039.1 GCA_016765075.1 Gammaproteobacteria bacterium | reverse complement strand
TCATTTTTTAAAACCAACTAACTATTTAAAACCAAGTTGTTACGCCTGCACAATAGCAAGCGTACACAAGGAGTTTGTAATGTGGGTATCTTTTTTAATGCCGGGACCAACGGCTAGGCGGTCGGCTGCATATTGTTTGGTGCTACTGAGTTCAACCGCGATTACCGGTATTGGTGTTGCCTCCGATTTAGCAGCAAACAAGCGTACGATCAGCTTGCATGAAGCCGTTATTAAAACCATTGAACACAACCCCGATCTACAGGCGTTTGATTACCGATTGAAAGTACAGCAAGGACGAGTACAACAAGCGGGATTGGCGCCCAGCCCTGAATTGAGTTTGCAACTGGAAGATGTTTTAGGCACGGGTAACAACAAAGGGGTGGATAGCGCAGAAGCGACCCTTAGTATTGGCTGGATACTTGAACGCGGCGTCCGCCGACATTACGTTGATGCCGCACGCGCAGGGTCAGTTTTAATCGAAGTTGAAACAGATATCAAACAACTCGATGCGGCAGCCGAAACAGCACGTCGTTATCTCGTCAGCCTGGCCTACCAAGCACGCGAGGCAAACGCAGATAAAACCATTCAACTCGCACAAGAGACAATCCGTGCGGTACGTATACGCGTTAAAGCAGGCAAGACACCTGAAGCTGAACTTTTCAGGGCGCAAGCAGAATTGGCGCGCAGAAAACTGCAGCGTGAAGATATCGAACATGAGCTGCTGTCAGCGAATCGTCGCTTGGCTGCCCAGTGGGGAGAAACGACACTGACATTTGCGCGGGTTGAGGGTGACATTACCAACCTTATCCAGGTGGCATCATTTGAAACACTCAAATCTCAGCTACCACAAAACCCTGAGTTTGCCCGACTATTGTCAGACCGGTTGTTAAAAAAGGCGGAATTACAGCTCGCACTGGCGCAAAACAGACCTAACTGGCGTGTCAATGCAGGGATTCGTCATACCAACAATGGCAATGATCAAGCCTTTGTTGCAGGCATTAGCATTCCCTTTGGTGAGCGTACGCGCAATCCTGGCCGCATTGCAGAAGCGCGTGCTAATCTGGCTAAAACAAACAGTGAAGAGCAAGCCGCTCGCATTCGCATTGAAACCGCGCTCTTCGTGATGCATGAAAAATTGCAACACAGTCTGCATATCATCGGGACGGTACGTGGCGAGGTTATCCCCCCGCTTGAGCAAGCACTCACCGATACCCGCAGGGCATACAAGCTTGGGCGCTATAGTTATCTGGAACTACGTAGCGTCCAGGCGGAATTACTGGACGCACACAATGCATTGGTTGAAGCTAGCATTGATGCCCACCGCAACATCATTGAAATTGAACGATTGACGGGCGTGCGCATCGCGCAAGCCGTGTCTCCTTTGAAAGGCCAAACCCATGAGGTTGCCAATGAATAACACCATAAAATACGCTCTCGCACGTCCATGTGCTTCGCTGCATAAGACCCTCCGTGGCCAAAATATTTCACATCAAATTTTGCTACCGTTGTTATTAGCCATATTTCTGACCGCTTGTGATGGTACGAATTCAGAACAAACGATGTCGTCCAAAGGGGGACATGGTGAAATGGCTGAAGCAGAACCAGAAAAAGGTCCGCATCGAGGGCGGCTATTAAACGATGGCGACTTCACACTTGAACTGGCTATTTTCGAGACCGGCGTACCCCCTGAGTTTCGCGCCTGGGCGACAAAAAAGGGTAAGACGCTCAACCCTAATGAGGTGGGTCTCAACATCAAGTTAACCCGCCTGGGCGGCAAGGTTGATGACATTAATTTTGAACCAAAAGGCGATGCGCTGCGTGGCGATACGGTTATCTATGAACCCCACTCCTTTGTCGTCACGATTAATGCCACGTATAACGGTGCAACCCACACCTGGCAATACGATAACTTTGAAGGCCGTACCAAAATTGAAACTGCGGTTGCCGAAGCCCTGGAAATCGGTACCACGGTTGCCGGTTCCGTCGTCATGCAAGAAACCATCAGTGTCTATGGTCAGATCGCAGCCAACAGCGAGCGCATGCGCAGAATTACGGCTCGTTTTGATGGCACGATTAAATCAGTCTTAGTCTCACAAGGTGAGCAAGTTGGCAAAGGTCAAACACTGGCCACTGTTGAAAGCAATGAAAGTTTACAATTGTTTACTATTACCTCACCTATTAATGGCGTCATCACTCAACGTGATGCCAACGTCGGCGAGCAAACGGATGGCCGTCAACTGTTCAAGATCATCAATACCCATTCGGTGTGGGCAGAACTATCGGTCTTTCCGACCGATCTGGCGCAAGTAAAAACGGGCGCGCCGGTCACCATCACTGACACCACCAGCGGCCAGACTGTCAACGGTAAAGTCTCTCGAATTAATGTGATGGCACAAGCCAACCAAGCGGTGAATGTTCGCGTCGTACTGGATAACAAAAAAAGCCAACTGCGCCCTGGGCGTCACGTCAGCGCAAAAATAACCGTGGGTGAACATGCCGCTGCCTTGGCGGTAAAACGAACGGGACTGCAAGCCTTCAGGGATTTTACCGTGGTCTACGCGCAAATCGGTGAGGAATACGAAGTGCGTATGCTTGATCTTGGTCTACAAGCCGGTGAGTGGGCCGAGGTGCTGGGTGGCCTGGAACCTGGCACGCGTTATGTCAGTGAAAACAGTTACGTCATCAAAGCCGATATCGAAAAATCTGGTGCCTCCCATGATCACTAAGGCGATCACAAAAGGCAATTCATCATGTTAGAAGCAATTATCAAGTTTGCACTTGCCCGTCGTGGATTGGTGATGGTGCTTGTTCTGTTTGTGATGGGATTGGGCGCGTGGAAGTTTACCCAGCTACCCATTGATGCGGTACCGGATATTACTAATGTTCAGGTAGTCATCAATACGGCAGCGCCTGGTTACACCCCGTTGGAAGTCGAACAACGAGTGAGCTTTCCGCTAGAAACCGCGATGGCGGGTCTGCCAAAATTATCCTATACCCGCTCCCTTTCACGTTATGGTTTGTCGCAAGTAACGGTGGTGTTTGCAGAGGGCACGGATATCTATTTTGCTCGGCAGTTAGTCAGCGAACGGCTGACTACTGCCAAAGGTGATCTCCCCCCTGCGTTAGAGCCGACCCTTGGCCCCATTGCCACAGGACTGGGTGAGATTTTTATGTTTACCGTCGATGCCGAACCGGGCGCCAAAAATAGTGATGGCAGCCTGATTACGCCGATGGATCTACGCTCAGCCCACGACTGGATTATTCGTCCGCAGTTAATGCGTGTACCCGGCGTAGCTGAAATCAACCCCATTGGTGGTTTCAAGAAAGAGATTTTAGTCGCCCCCGAGCCAGCCAAATTACTCGCCTACCAGATAAGCTACAGCGATGTGGTTGAGGCGATACAAAATAACAATAACAACCGTGGCGTGGGTTTTATCGAACACAACGGCGCGCAATGGTTGATGCGTGTCCCTGGTCAGGCCAACACACTAGGCGACCTGGAAAACATTGTCATCCGCCAACATCAAGGCATTCCTGTTCAGGTAAAAGATGTAGCCAGTGTGACCCTGGGTAAAGAGTTGCGCTCAGGTGCCGCAACACAGAATGGCCGCGAGGTAGTGATGAGCACGGTCTTCATGTTGATTGGTGAAAACAGCCGCACCGTTGCCAGTAATGTCGCACTCAAATTAGAAGAGATTAAAACCAGCCTGCCGGACGGCATCACCGTCACGGCGGTGTATAACCGCATGACGCTGGTGGATAAAACCCTAGAGACGGTGCAGAAAAACCTGCTGGAAGGTGCGCTGCTGGTCATCCTGGTTCTATTCCTGTTTTTAGGCAATATACGCGCAGCGATATTAACCGCTGCGGTAATTCCCATTGCCATGTTAATGACCATTACCGGTATGGTGCAGACCAAAACCAGTGCCAACCTTATGAGTCTGGGTGCGCTGGATTTTGGTTTGATCATTGATGGCGCGGTGATCATTGTCGAAAACTGCATGCGCCGCCTGAGCCAGGCCTATCGTAAAGATGGCTTGTCACTCAGTGAACGTTTGACTATTGTGTTTGAGGCAACACGTGAGGTGATTCGCCCCGCGCTATTTGGCGTCTTTATTATTACCGCCGTCTATATTCCCATCTTTGCCCTCAGCGGCGTGGAAGGGAAAATGTTCCACCCCATGGCGACCACCGTCATCATTGCGCTCGTCAGCGCGATGATTTTATCCATTACCTTCATTCCTGCGGGCGTCGCGCTGCTGTTTAAAAAACCGATAAAGGAGAAAAAGAACATCGTCGTGCAGACGGCGCGCTCACTCTACAAACCTGTCTTATCGCTTTCGCTGAAACTGAGATGGCTTGTTGTTGCACTGGCGATCGTCTTAGTTGTCGGTTCCGGTTTTCTGATCCCCAAACTCGGCTCAGAGTTTGTACCCAACCTTGATGAGGGTGATATCGCCATGCATGCCCTGCGCATTCCCGGCACTTCACTCAGTGAGGCGATTCATCTACAAAAAATCCTGGAAGCAGAAATCACAAAATTACCAGAAGTTGAACGGGTATTTGCCAAAATCGGTACCGCCGAAGTGGCGACCGATGCCGTGCCACCCAGCGTAGCAGATAATTTTATTATTCTTAAACCGCGTAATGAATGGCCAGACCCCAATAAAACAAAAGCGCAATTTGTCGCTGAATTAGAAACCCTGGTGACACCGATCCCCGGCAATCGCTATGAGTTTTTGCAACCTATTCAGATGCGCTTTAATGAACTGATTTCAGGCGTGCGTTCGGAAGTGGCGGTTAAAGTATTTGGTGATGATTTTGACCAGCTTATTGCACTAGGTAGTCAGATAGAAAAGGTCATTGGCAATGTGCCGGGCGCTGCCGATGTGGCTGTCGAACAGACCACAGGGCTGCCTATAATGACAATTGAGCCCAAACGTGAAGCCATGGCGCGTTATGGTTTAAGCATCGTTCAATTACAAGATTTGCTCGCAACGACATTAGGCGGAACCGTCGCCAACCAACTGTATGAAGGTGATCGTCGTTCCGATATCGTAGTTCGACTAGCCGAACATCTACGCACTGATGTCGATGCCCTGGCCGATCTTCCCATCATGCTGGCGGATAACTTGTATGTGCCTTTGAAAGAAGTGGCTGAGTTAAAATTAGTTATGGGCTACAGCCAGGTCTACCGAGAAAATGGCAAACGTCGTGTCGTGGTCTCAGCCAACGTTCGCGGACGCGATCTCGGCTCTTTTGTGCAGAATGTGCAACAGGAAATTAAACAAAATGTCGATGTACCTGCGGGTTATTGGGTGGAATACGGAGGCACCTATCAAAAGCTTCAGTCCGCCACTCAACGCCTCGCCATTGTCGTACCCATCACGCTGCTATTAGTCATTGGCTTGCTCATATTGGCCCTGGGTTCCGTCAAAGATGCTACCATTATTTTTTCAGGTGTTCCTTTGGCACTCACCGGCGGTATCGTTGCTTTGTTATTGCGCGATATCCCTTTCTCAATTTCAGCTGCCGTAGGCTTTATTGCGCTTTCAGGCATTGCGGTGCTAAATGGTTTGGTCATGGTCTCATTTATTCAAGACTTGCGGCTTCACGGTCAGGCACTTAATGAGGCGATAATAGAAGGCGCATTAACCCGCCTGCGCCCTGTGTTAATGACTGCATTAGTGGCCGCGCTGGGGTTTGTGCCGATGGCACTTAACACTGGTATCGGTTCAGAGGTACAACGTCCATTAGCCACAGTTGTCATTGGCGGGATTATCTCATCGACCTTATTGACTCTGGTGGTACTGCCTGCTTTGTATCGTTTGGTGCATGGTCGAGAAGTACGGATGTCACCTAAGCAACAGAAGACATAGAAATTAAATACTATTATCAATAATAGACTTGGCTGCTAGATTAGAGCCAAAAAAATGCACCTTGTATATTTTTCTAAGTATTGATGGCGAGTATCTGGCGGCCAATTATACTGGCAACTAGTAGATTGTAGCGCTTGCAATCCACGCTAAAACTTGGCTCAAGAAGCGTCATGTTTAGAAAAAACGAGCCTTATGCTCGAGCTACGCTTTGCTTTGTTAGAGCCTCGTGTTTCTCATAGATAATTTCATATTCGCTCATTGTTTTTTCATTTTCCGCAATCAATTTATCCATTTGAGAGCGAAGATTTTCGTTCTGATTTGTAAGAGACTGAATGAGCTCAGCGTGTTGAGACGATTCAGCATCTACTGAATCAGCTTGCGTATCCTCATTCTGAATTGGTAATTTAATATGGCAGGCTCGAATCAGGTCATCGACATATTCATTAACCTGTTCTAATGCATGCCCTTCATGATGCATCACCACTTTTACGAATTTTCCATACAGCGAATTCTCTTTTTCTAAAAGCGAATCAACATGTGCAGATATTTCTGATGCGCCAAGGCGATCACCAAAACTCTCTGTAGCAAACACTAAGTGACTTTCCTTACGCTTACTAACGTTGGCATTAATTTTCTTCACAAAGTTCCTAGCCTCTGTCATTTTGCCCTTGCTTTTACGTAGAAAAATAACACCAATAATGATAAAGACAACTATCAGTACCAACGCTATTTCTACTATTATCAAACCAGAGCTTGCCATTAACTCCTGCATTTACCTAACCCCTTGCCTCATGCCACTTTGTCAGCTTCAGGTTTGTCATCTGCTACGTGCCCCCCGCTCATGTCGGGGGCAGGCTCTTGGGGTATATCTGCTGCCTGTTCACTCTCGGCTAGTACATTCTCTTCTTCTACCGCCTCTACCCTTTCAGCTTCTTGCGCTTTTTCGATCTCTTCTATCACTGTATCTTGACTCATTTCTGGCGAACCATCTGATTCTGCTTTCGCCTTATTCTCTACTCCCTCAGTTGAAGCGGAGTCATTTACTTCTACTTTTTCAATATCTTCTGTCGCTGTATCTTGGCTGGTTTCTGGCGAACCACCCGGTTCTGCTTTCGCCGCAGCAGACTCTGGCGTAGCAACCTCCAACTCATCGTCAGCTTCATTCGATTTTTTGCGTTTACGTGCCACCCACCACCAAACACCACCACCTATAGCAAGCAATAAATTAACACCAACAATAATACCGATCACTAATATCCAATTAGTACTATGATCCTCTTTCTCTGTGGCTTGCTTATCAGGCTCCGCAGCCTGCAAATTTTCTGTAGGGTGCTCCTCTTTCACCTGTGGCTCTACTACTTCTGGTAGCACATGATAATCATCGTTTGCCGCAGGCTGAGGAATATGCGCTGTAACATCCTCAGGCTCATGTGTTATTTGAGCAATCAGCTCTGCTAATGGTGGCGCACCCGGCATGGCGATATCCCATTCATAAGAAAAATCACGCTTACCATCAATCTTGCCATCGACATTAAAGGTTAAATACTTGCCACTCACCTTTGGTGGCAATTCAAACTGCCAAATCTCATTTTCGTCACGCGGCAATTCAACGGCAGGTTGCCCGTTACCAGCCAACTTCAGTGTCAATGAATCAATCATTAAAATACTTTTATCAATACGCGGTGTCAGTGTCAGCAAGAAAACTCCACCTTTATCGGCACCCAACTCTTTAACGTCAGTTGTAACAGGTTCACCCATCACATTGATGGTATGGTGATATTCACGCTCAAACGTCGGAGTAGTCGCAATAACGCTTAACTCGTAAACACCTTGCACATCAAGCGGCCTCATTGTAGTGCTAAAAATACCATCGCCAGCATTAAGGTCTGGAGGAATGCCATCATCACTTAATGTAATGCTTTGTGTAACACCATTAGACTCTTCTTGTAGCAACACCATCTCAATATTTTCTAACAACTGACGCTTTATTAGTGGCTTGCCGTCTTCTAGCATATGTCCTGATATATGAACAATTTCATTGGGCATAATGCTGTTCGGTATAGGCGAAACATGTAACTCAAGGTTGGTCGCAACGATCACACGGTTATCGGGATCTATATTGGCATCAATTTGCCATTGTCCTGCAACAGGAGACTCCACCGTTACCAGGTCAAAGCCCTTCTCATGATGCCACTTAACATTCGCTGGATGAGATGCCTGATTAAACGACTGACCATTAGGCGCAATGACCTCAGCCAGCCTGGCTTCGTCTGCCTGCATAATAAGCAAGGTCATATTGTTAATACTTTTATCAACCTTAAACTTATTATCTTTTAGTGGTAAAGAAGGAGCCTCAGTAGATTTTTCGAAGAGTTTTAAAAACAGGCGATTGAGCTTATTTGCTTCAGTGGCTCTCATATAACTGCCATCAGTCGCAACAGCTATAGTCTCTAACAATTGATGGTCAGCGTCTTCTGACAGGGCAATAGTATGAACAATGACGCCAGCTTTCTTTAAACGCGGTAGTGTCTGCTCAATAATGCGACGACGTGACTCTGCGCTTTCCTGCGCTTTTTTAGAGACATCAACGTAACCATCACTTAATAGAATAATATTACGTTTCGTATTGGGATCGTAATCAAACCAACCGCTAGAGGCATTTTCCAACACCCCTTCAATATTGGTATATAAACCAGCAGAATTAATTAACGCTGATTTCTCTCTAGCCAGCTCTCGCCATTCATCATCAACATTGCGTACTGGCACTAACATATTGACATAGCGGCCAAAAGTCCAGACACCACAACGGCTGCCTTCTGGCATCAAGCCAGCAATGAGACGCGTCGCTGCAATGCGTAGATTGCCCGGGTCGCTCTTTTTCATGCTTCCCGAAATATCAATCAGTACGCGTACATCTGGTATCTGATTGACAGCAGACCATACTGGCGCTGCTACCAGTACAAGAATAATAAATGCACAATTCCTTGTGATACTAAATCCGTATTTCACATCAAATAAAACCACTAGAGTGATATTTACAGTAGCGGCACCCAATTAACGGGACTTGAGTACGAAAAACACTGGAGTCCAGGCCAAATGGCAACTGACCGCACAAGATGTATGCTAGCCCGTATTTCTCACCAGGATGACGAGTCCTCGCTTGATCTTTGATTTCACAGTGGATTTTCTTCGGTCGGAAATACAGCCGGTATTCCACTGCCTCAGAAAATCCACTGTGAAATCAACTCTCTGCGCGATCATCTCGCCCCCTGGTGAGAAATGCGGGCTTGCCCGCATTTTGGGCTTCTGTTCCTAAACACCTCAGAGGTGAACGCCAATAGCGCCGCTTGAGGGACTTATTCAGAGCCCCCTAGAATACGAATTTTAAGCCAGGGCCTGTTAGCCCAACTCGGATCACTTGACACAGAAAATTAGTTGCGCATAATAGTGAATAATTAATAATTTATTCACTATTAACATTATGGCACCAGCTCAAACGGCACAAACCACCGATAGTATTCGTCAGCGCATACTCGAAATCGCCAGGCAACGGTTCTCGCACTATGGTTACGGCAAAACAACCATGGCCGATATTGCTGGCGATGCAGATATGTCAACTGCCAATCTCTATCGCTATTTTACCAATAAGCTCGATATTGCTAGCGCCTGCGCACAAAACTGCATTCAGCAAGAACACGACCAGAGCCATCAAGCCATCAGTGAAAAAGGACTGTGTGCCGAGCAGAAATTACTGCGCCTGACAATGCTGATGATAGAACATGCCCATGAAGTTATCGCTGAAAATACCCACTTAAATGAAACAATAGCGATGATCACAACAGAGCGGCCTGATATCGTTCATGAAAGTTTGGCAGCACAACAAAAGATGATTGCTGGAATACTACTGGAAGGCAATAACGCCGATGAATGGCAGGTTGACGATACCAATGCTACCGCCAAAACGCTACTTTCTGGCCTAACGTTATTTAACTTTCCTTTATTTATTGGCTTATTTCCAAAAAGCGAATTTGAACAGCGCGCGAAAAACCTTATTGACCTATTTGTAAAAGGTATGCGCGCTAGTAGTGCTACTTAATCAAATGATAATCTTTTTCAGCTCGTAGTTTGAGCATGGAGTGCCAAGCTTTAATATTCTATTTATTCATACGGAGATGGTATGACAAAACAGATAGAAGATAAAATAGGTGCCTGGGTCATACGCTGGCGCTGGCCTATTATCATACTGACGCTGATTTGTGTTGCCCTTATCGCCAGCGGTGGTGGAAATCTCAAGTTCACTAATGATTATCGTGTCTACTTCGGCAAAGACAATCCTCAAATGCTTGCATTCGAGAAATTGGAACAGACCTACAATAAAAATGACAATCTATTGTTGGTTATCGCACCTAAAGATGGCAATATCTTTAGCAAAAAAACCTTAAGAATTATCCATGCACTGACTGAACAAGCATGGCAGATACCCTATTCAACTCGGGTTGATTCCATTGCAAATTTCCAACACAGTTATGCTATTGGTGCAGATGACCTCGTCGTCGAAGACCTTATCCTCAACCCTGATTCGCTCACGCCAGAAGATATCAGCCGAATCAGGGAGGTCGCATTAAACGAGCCGAACCTGGTCAACAATATTATTTCGCCTGGTGGTCACGTCGCTGGTGTCAACGTCACTGTATATCTGCCTGGTATAAATGAAGAAACGGAAACACCAGAAGTCGTTAAATTTGCTCGAGACCTGGCCAAGCAAATAGAGCAAGACCATGCCAATATTGACGTTCGCCTGACGGGCACGGTGATGATGGATAATGCTTTTGGTGAAAGCTCACGCCATGATATGAGCAACCTGGTGCCGCTTAGCTTTCTTGCCATGATGATTATGTTGGCCGTGCTCACACGCTTTTTTGCTGGCACACTCGCCACGGTATTAGTCATCGTTTTCTCGATATTAACCGGCATGGGTATGGGAGGATATTTAGGCTTGTCGATAACAGCGCCAGCGGCGTCGGCACCCATTATTATTCTGACTATTGCTATCGCCAATTCAGTGCATATTCTCATGAGCTTACGCCAGCAGTTGCGTGCGGGGGTGACTAGGCACAAAGCCATTAGCGAAAGTTTGCGCATTAATTTGCAACCCATTTTTTTGGCCAGCCTGACCACCGCTATTGGCTTTTTAAGCCTTAATTTTTCTGATTCACCACCCTTTCGTGACCTGGGTAATTTCACCGCAATGGGTGTCGTTGGCTCATTTTTCTACGCCACCTTATTTCTGCCTGCCCTATTAAGTGTATTGCCCATTCGGATAAAGCCTGGCGCCACGCAAACCACCCCGGCAATGCAGTACTTTGCAGACTGGCTTATTCGCAATAGACGAGGATTGTTGTATGGCGTCGGCACAGTGGTTGTGGTGCTCATCGCTATAGCCCCTAAAAACGAACTCAATGATGTGTTTACAGAATATTTCAGTGAACGTACCGAATTTCGCCAGGACAACGATTTTGCTATTGCCAACCTTACCGGCGTTGAACTTATCGAATATTCCTTTGAGTCTGGCGTGGCAGGAGGTATTGCTGATCCTGAATATTTATTGGCGCTGGCTAATTTTACCGAGTGGTGGCGACAGCAACCAGAAACACGCTATGTTAATAGCCTTATTGACATCATGCGTCGCCTTAATAAAAACATGCATGGCGATGATGAAGCCTGGTATCGCATTCCCGAGCAACGTGAACTCGCCGCACAATATTTACTGCTCTATGAAATGTCATTACCGTATGGCTTGGATCTCAATAACCAGGTGAATGTCGATAAATCAGCCACACGCCTCTCGGTGATGCTCGGCAACATGTCTACCAATGGCCTATTGGCTTTAGAAAAACGAGCCCAGGCCTGGCTATTGGAAAATTCTCCGCGATACAACGATTTTGACGGTTCAGGAACTTCTATTATGTTTGCTCATATCGGCAAACGTAATATCAACAGCATGCTGCTTGGCACCACCCTGGCGCTGATCGGTATATCGCTGATACTGATTGTCGCATTCCATTCGATAAAAATTGGCTTGCTCAGTCTGATACCTAACCTGGTTCCCGCTGGCATGGGCTTTGGTATTTGGGCACTTGCAGTGGGCCAGGTGGGACTTAGCCTGTCAGTCGTCATGGGTATGACTTTGGGTATTGTCGTTGACGATACCATACACTTGCTGAGCAAATATCTACGTGCTCGTCGCGAAAATAGCGCCAATACTTTTGAAGCCGTACGTTATTCCCTGATGACAGTAGGCCCCGCCTTGGTCATCACCTCGACAATTCTTATCGTTGGTTTTTTAATTCTAACCCTGTCCGACTTTTACCTTAACTCATCTATGGGTCTGCTTACCGCCATTGTTATTGCGGCAGCCCTCGTTGCAGATTTTTTATTTTTCCTTCCCTTACTGATGAAAATTGAGGAGAACCGTAATGACACGCTTATTCGTACTACTGCTGATTAGTCTGCTAACACTTCATAATGCGTTTGCACAAACACCCGAAGAGCGTGGCCTTGAAATAGCCATTGAGGCGGATAGACGTGATTCCGGCTTTGGTGATCAGGTTACCGCTATGCGGATGACATTACGCAACGCCGCTGGTAAAACAAGCATTCGCGAAGTCCGCATTAAAACACTCGAAGTCGAGGGCGATGGTGACAAAAGCATTTCTATCTTTGACCAACCGCGCGATGTTAAAGGTACAGCGTTCTTAAGCTATACACACTCGAAAAAAGCGGATGATCAATGGCTCTTTCTCCCCGCGCTAAAACGTGTCAAGCGTATTGCCTCTCGCAACAAATCAGGTCCATTTATGGGCAGTGAGTTTTCCTTTGAAGATATCGCCTCATTCGAGGTGGATAAATATACTTATAAATATCTGCGTGATGAAGAAATTGATGGCCGCCCTCTTTTCGTCATTGAGCAATTTCCCACCTATGAATTTTCTGGCTACACTCGCCGCATTGTTTGGCTTGATCAGGAAATGTATCAACCATTAAAAACCGAATTTTATGATCGCAAGAACAGTCTGTTAAAAACCTTAACTCAGTATGACTATCAAAAATATAACAAGCAATATTGGCGTGCCGATCGCTTTGAAATGATTAATCATCAAACCAAGAAAAGTACCACTCTGGAGTGGCATAACTACCAATTTCAAACTGGCCTCAGTGACCGTGACTTTGATCAGAATAGTTTAAAGCGTGCGCGTTAATCAATGTATAAACACCTTGCTCTATGCCTACTGACAGTGTCGCTGAGTCAGGCTTCCTTTGCCCGTGATTTACCCTATGATTTACAAGGTGAATTATCTGGCTTTGCCGCATTAGAATATCGTTACTTTCCACAACAAGCACGTTCTGTACAACAAAGCGATAGCAACATCTCTTTTTCACTGCAACCTGAACTCTATTATAGTTGGGACAAGGGCAAACAAAGTTTGCTCATTACACCTTTTATTCGTTTAGACCAGAATGACAACGAGCGTAGCCATGCCGACATTCGTGAATTGCTTTACGAGATTGTCGCTGATCGTTGGGAACTACGTGTTGGCATAGGTAAAGTCTTTTGGGGCACCACCGAGAGCCAACACCTGGTTGATATTATTAATCAAACCGACTTGATTGAGAATCTCGATACGGAAGACAAGCTTGGTCAGCCTATGATTAATTTAGCATTGGTCCAACCAGCCGGAACACTCGATCTATTTCTACTGCCAGGCTTTCGTGAGCGCACATTCCCCGGTGTTGATGGGCGCCTGCGCAGCATCCCTGTTGTCGATAGCAATAATCCGATCTATGAATCGTCAGCCGAAGAAAAACACATAGACTGGGCGCTACGCTGGTCACAAGTACTCGGTGGTTGGGATATTGGTCTCTCGCATTTTTCGGGCACCAGCCGCGAACCTGTCTTTATCACCAACAATGATGGTAGTGCATTCATACCGGTCTATAATTTAATAGACCAAACAGGCATTGATGTACAAACTTATCAAGCAAACTGGCTGCTCAAGCTTGAAGCGATATCGCGCAGTGGACAGGGTGATCGCTTTACCGCTTTGACAACCGGCTTTGAATACACCGTTGTCGGCGTATTCAATACAGCCATTGATATAGGCTGGATTGGTGAATACTTATTTGATGACAGAAATGAAGCTGCTCTCACACCCTTTGAGGATGATTATTTATTTGGCGCACGGCTCACCCTAAATGATGCACAGTCAAGTGAATTACTGTTTGGCATTATTCAAGATGCCAGCAGCAGCACTCGATCATTCAACCTTGAAGCTAGCCGCCGTATTGGACAAAGCTGGAAAATCGAAATCGAAAGCCGTTGGTTTTCAAACGTGGAATCGACTGACATCAATTTCAGCTTAAGTCGCGATGACCATATTCAAGTTACACTAAGCAAGTTCTTTTAACTGAGACCTTTGCACGAGGCAAGCGGCAAAAGAAAAATGAGGGAAAATCAGGGTGAATCCACCATTTTTATCTGTCAATTTCCTCGTGCCAAGGCCTCTAACTATTTAAATAAATCCAGCACACCCTCTTGGCTAATATTATAGGTGAATGGAACAGGGCGACTTAAACGCAGCTTGAGACCAAATACGTAATCTAATGGCTTATCTGGCTGAGCCAACATGTGGCCGAATAATGGCAAGGTATCATTGAGATAAGTGGTAACATCAATTGCTACTGCTTGCTGGGCATTAGCCACCAGGCGAATAGTCTTACCATGCTTGCCCTCTGCTAAACGCTTGCCTGCAACCGTAACTACATAGTCCATCGACTTGATGACGATTGTCTGATTATTAGGATTGCTCACATCAAATTTAAGTTGAAATTGTTGCTGATCAAGCGCAAGCGAAGAAATACTCAACCCGGCGAACGATACCTCAGGCTCTTGTAGTGGTTTAACTGCGGCGCAGGCTGACAAGACCAATAAAACATTAACTAGCGCGATATTGATCAATATTTTCTGTAACATATAATATCGCGGATTTTAGCTCTCGCCAGTTTTTAAAAATTAAACACTCGGTACACTTCGACAAAACACTCTTTGGCAACCGAACTAAAGAAGTTTTAGAATAACTTATGCCGCTTTCTTTTTCCTGCGCTTTATAATAGGTAATAAACGCTCATGCGCATTGAGCAACTCACGCTCTGTGGTTGCCCAATCGATACAGGCATCAGTAATTGATACGCCACGTTTAAGTTGGCCAACATCCTTTCCTAAGGATTGGTTGCCCCATTCTAAATTACTCTCCATCATCATACCAATAATATTATCATTACCTGCTACGATTTGATCGATGCAATTATCAAAAACGATAGGTTGATTTGCTGGATCTTTATTAGAATTACCATGACTGCAATCGACCACAATATTGATCGGCATACCAGCGTCGGTTAGTGCGTTTTCACACTGTCTAACACTTTCTTTATCATAGTTAGTGTGGCTACCACCACGTAACACAACATGACCATAACTATTGCCGCGTGTACGAAATACAGCACACTGACCCTGTTGGTTAATGCCAAGAAAATGATGCGGCTTTGAAACTGAGGCTAAAGCATTGATTGCCACATGTAAACTACCGTCAGTACCGTTTTTAAAGCCCACCGGCATTGATAGCCCGCTGGACATTTCACGATGCGTTTGTGATTCGGCAGTACGTGCGCCAATCGCCGTCCACGATACCAAGTCTGATAAATATTGTGGGGTAATAGGATCTAACGCCTCAGTACCTGCCGGCAAACCGAGCTCATTTATTTTAAGCAAGAAATCGCGCGCTAGATGCAGCCCCTTCTCGATACGAAATGAATCATTAAGGTCAGGGTCGTTAATTAAACCTTTCCAACCCACTGTCGTCCGTGGTTTTTCAAAATAGACTCGCATGACTATAACGATAGTATCGCTGATTTTATCAGCCAGCACTTTAAGTTGCTGGGCATAGTCATAAGCTGCATCAGTATCATGTATCGAACATGGGCCAATCACTAAAAATAAACGTGGATCTTGGCGATCAAGAATGCGGCATAAGGTTTCACGCCCGGCCAGAACGGTATCAATAGCCTGCTCAGTAATTATAATATTAGACTTAACCTCTGCCGGAGTAGGCAAAAGATCTTGAGACAATACATTAAGATTGTTTAAACGGTCAGTGGGGGACACTTAGATATACCTGCAAAATACTTAGAGAAAAAATTGGAAAACTAAAGTGCGTCGTTAGCGTTAAAGTGTCTTAAGAAACTCTGCGAGAACAGGCATAAATGCATCTTCATCAATAAGAAACGAATCATGTCCATACGGAGAATCTAGATCAGAAAAACTCACATCACTACCCAAGCTTTCAAGGCGATCAACAATATCTCGCTGCTCATCGACTGTAAATAATACGTCTGAAGATATACCAATCACCAATGAACGAAAGGGTAGCGGTGCCTGTTTAGACAACAATAGAGGATGTTCGCGACAATCGAACCAATCCATAGCACGAGACAAGTACAAATAGCTATTGGCATCAAATTTTTCGGCGAACTTACGCGCATTATGTTCGAGATATGACTCAACCTGAAATTCAACATCCACCAGGTCAGCATCATCAGCACGCTCGGCAATGCGTTCACGACCAAAACGCTCTAACCATTCACCAGCAGAACGGTACGTCGTTAAACCCAGTTTACGCGCAATGCGCATACCTTCGAATGGGCCTTTACCGACTTCATAATGGCCTTCTTTCCATTCTGGATCGCAGGTGACGATTTCACGCTGCAAAGAACGCACACCGATAGCAAAGGGTGATGAAGCGGCTGTTGCTGAAATTGAAACGAGGTTGCTTACTTGCTTGGGATACTCTAAAGCATAGTAAAGTGCCGCCATGCCGCCCAATGAAGAGCCCATAACGGTATGCAAGGATTTAATACCCATCTCATGCATAGCAAGATTCGCAGTAAAAGCAACATCTTCAACCGTCAGCTCGGGAAAATCAAAACCATAAGGGCGTTTTGTTGCAGGATTGATTGAAATTGGCCCAGCCGAACCAAAACAACTGCCTAAGGAATTAACGCAAATAACATGATAGCGAGCACTGTCTATAGGCTTACCTTCGCCTATCATAAACTCCCACCAGCCAGGTTTAGGATTTTCCTGGCTTGATGCGGCGTGAGTACCAGGCGATAAGCCAGTGAATAATAAAATTGCGTTATCGCGCGCTTCATTGAGCTCACCCCACGTTTCGTAGGCGAGCACAACTTCCTGCAATATGCCACCGCGCTGTAACGTCAGCGGGGAAGGAATATGAATTGTTTTGACACCTGACGTGGCCGAACCAGGTAGAAATACTACCTTACCGTCAAATTTTTCGTGCGCAATCGACATCGTAATAAAATTCTAATAAACAAAGATTAATCGGCACGAACCCATTGGACTTACAGTGCCAAGAAGACTAATTATGGCACAATTTAAACGGAAATGCTTAGCAGACCTATATAAACTAGAGGGGCGTTCTCAAATAATTGGGGACGCCCCTTGGCTTAATTACTTATCACACGCTTATGCATAATGCCTTGACCTTGAATACTACTATTCTTTATTTGCAAATGGACTCTGCCAGGCAGCGCCATCCGAGCCATCGTGAATTAAACGTACAGCGCCCATCTTACTAATTTTTTCTCTGCGAAACTCACCAGACACAAAATCTGTACCATAAGCTTCGTCTTTACTAAATTCTGCTTTATTCAAATCATCAACTGCCGGCATTGAAGACCAGAAAAAGACTGCCGGAGCACCTGTAAAAACCTCAATATTCATTGCTGGGTTTGAACAATTTGTTTCTCGTAACGTCATCAACTCAGGAAGAAAGGGGACACGCCATTGATCAAAACCACCAAATGCCTCTTCGTTGTATTTTACCGCGAGTTGATGTACTTCGTGCCAAGTAAATAATTTTGGCTCACCAGTACAAATCTGGTTCTTACTATCCCATTTCTGACCCAAAGCACAACGCATCCATAGTGTGGCTTTACGTTTGTAACCATTATCAACAACAATGCGTTCATCACCTTCAACAAAACTATAGTTTTCTGTCGGAGCAGTCCCTGTTGATTCCGTACCACATATTTGTGTCAGCAATACGGGCGCAGCAACAACCACTTCTTCAGCAGTAGTCGGCGCATCCAAAGCGGTCATCGTTTCACCCACTACCGTTGATTCAGTGGTAGTTGATTCATTGACAGCCGAATTATCACTACATGCAGACAAGCCACCCAGTGCCGTAACACCGACTAAAGCGATAATAAAAAATTTAATATTCATTGTTCTTCCTCAAGGCTATAAAAAACCACCGAATCTTCTTAATAGTCATTACTGCGACACATTCACAGTATTCGATAGAAAAGGGAGGCCTCAAATAAAAAAAGCCTACAGGAAAAATACCTGCAGGCTTTAGAGTACTGCTTAAACCAAAGTTTAAACGTGGATTACGCTTATTATTTTAGGTGTAATCCTTAAGGTAGGTAGAACCCTTAGTGGGCAGTACCAGGGTAACCAGGACCAGAGATCACTGGTTTCGCACCAGTTTGAACATCTTTACCTAGGTCAATGACAGCACCACGATTCATATAGGTAGCATAGGTTTCTAGAGCGATCATTTCATCACTAGCATAGTCAAAACCATCAGCAGCTGAAACCGCTTGCAAACACCACTGAACCATGTCACGTAAAGCCACTACGCGACCACCCAGTGTACGATGTGCCTTAGGAAACGTTTCAGGCTGAATAGCAGAACCGTCTGGATGACAGTTACCACAACCCAGGCCATTAGAACCCTGAGGTACGTGCCATAAGTTATCACCTTTAGCTACAGCAGCCATTAAAGCGTCGAATTGATCCGCAGCTTCTTGGCCAACGATTGGCTTAGCAGCAAAAGCACTACCTGCAGTCAAAGCGACAGCAGCAATACCAGCGATAGCTATATTTTTGATTGTATTTTTCATTTTCAACTTACCTCCGTTTGATCCGAGACTAGATCGGAATACCAGCAGCGACGTTAGCAGGAAGCAGATCAGCTGAGAACGCATGATAGTTCATGGTCCCATCAAAATCCGCACCAACAGCTACGCTAGCAGCACCCATGCCATCTTTAAAATCACCAGGGTTCTGACGATTCATCTTGATGTGCGGGTAGGTAAGCTCAACCGGTGGATAAGGCCAAGGCCATGAAGTAGACATCAAACCGGCTGACGTCATGTTACCAACGTTGTTATAAACAATCTGATGAACGTGACCATGGATTGACATCACTTTGTCGAACTTACGCAAAATACCGCGGATCTCTGGAGCATCGGTAGTCTGGAAGTTCCAACGTGGATAGTAATCCCACAATGGTGAGTGAGTGAAAATAACGATCGGTGTGTCTGGGCTCAATTTAGCCACGTCTTTTTCAAGCCATGCTAATTGTTTTTCATGAACACCCCAAAGACCACAACGGTGACATTCTAGCTCTTCCAAACGACCCATACGTTCGTGATCGGTTAAGCCTGCATCAGTCCAAAAGTCACGTACCAAAATAGAGTTCATACCGATGATATGCACACCGTTATGATCATGTGACCAGGCTTCTACACCCTGCTTAGATTTAGGCAGGAAGCGTTTACGCCAATCAGCACCCATATCCAGATAATAATCATGCTCACCCGGAATAACCAGCATTGGCATTTTCAGCTTAGATAAGATCTTTTGACCTTTTGCAAGCTCTTCTGCTTTACCAAATTGACCAATGTCACCTGCGTAAATCAACAGGTCTGGACGAGGTTTTAATGCGTTAACCTGTGCCACTGAGTCTTCCAAAAACGCATCGAAACGATGGTTCGGGATATCATACAAATGAGCATCAGTTAATATTGCAAAGGTAAAAGGTTTAACTTTCGCACTCGCTGATGCAACACCACCCAAGCCAATCATGCTTGATGCGGTAGGGGCAAACGTACCAGCTACTATGCTAGCCGCCGCACCCTTCGAGGTTACACCCAGAAAGTTACGTCTTGATATTTTTTCCATGCCTTCTCTCCTCTCACTAGCTAG
>JAESQP010000038.1 GCA_016765075.1 Gammaproteobacteria bacterium | reverse complement strand
CAACGCGACCGTTGTCCACATCAAGACAGGGAATAATACGTTTGGCTAAGGCCATTATTTTTGCGAAAATTCGTCGGCCACTTTTTGTGCGGCGGCCAAATCGAGCGTGCCTTCATAAAGTGCGCGGCCACTAATGGCGCCAACTATGCCTTCGTCTTCGACGGCGCATAACTTACGTACATCATCCATATTGGTGATACCGCCTGAAGCAATCACTGGAATGTTTATGGACTGTGCAAGTTTGACTGTTGCTTCGATGTTGACACCACCCATCATGCCATCACGACTAATATCAGTATAAATAATTGCCTCAACACCATCACGCTGAAAATGCTGCGCCATATCGATGACATCATGGTGGGATAATTTAGACCATCCATTAATGGCAACTTTACCGTCTTTAGCATCGAGGCCAACGATTATGTGGCCTGGGAATTCAACACAAACCTCGGCAACAAAATGTGGTTCAGTCACTGCGCTGGTACCAATAATGACATAGCTAACACCGCTGTCGAGGTAGGCCTGAATAGTATCGTCATCGCGAATACCACCACCGACCTGAATCGGAATATCGGGCACTGCATCGACAATACGATGAATCACTTCGGCATTGGCAGGCCGCCCCTGGATTGCGCCATCAAGATCGACAATATGCAAACGACGTGCGCCGGCCTCAACCCACCGTTGCGCCATCGCCACCGGATCATCTGAAAAGACGGTCTCATCGTCCATCTTGCCCTGACGCAAGCGCACACACTTGCCATCCTTGAGATCAATCGCTGGTATTAGCAGCATAATATTTTCCTCACCTCTTTACGCATCGCCTTATTGTCCATTCCATTGCATAAAATTATCGAGCAGTCGCAAGCCCAAATCTTGGCTTTTCTCGGGATGAAACTGCACCGCAAAAATATTTGGCGCAGCCACTGCCGCACAAAAATCGCCGCCGTAATCACAGACGCCTGCAACATGCTTTGCATCAGTAGCAGCGACATAATAACTATGCACAAAATAAAAACGACTACCTGACGTAATACCATGCCACATTGGATGATCTTGCTTAAGATCAAGCATGCTCCAACCCATATGCGGTACTTTGAGTCTTTGACCGGTTTTATCGACACGGCTGTGGCCAAAATAATCTACCTTACCTGGCAAAATTCCTAACCCATCGCAGCCGCCATTTTCTTCGCCAGAATCGAACAAGGCCTGCATCCCCAAACAAATCCCTAAAAAGGGCTTTTCTTTAACAAGATCTTTAATCAAGCTGTCTAACGACAAGCGCTTTAACTCGGACATCGCTTCACGTAACGCGCCAACGCCGGGGAAAACCACGCGGTCCGCTTCGGCAATCAGCTTAGGGTCATTAGTCACGTGAATTAATGCATTGGGACTCACATGTTCTAATGCCTTTGACACAGAGCGTAAATTGCCCATACCGTAATCTATCACTGCGACCGAATTCATAATTAATCTATCTTTGTGGCGAATGTATTAGAGCTCGCTGCTAAAGCTTGCCTTTAGTTGAGGGAATTGTGCCTGCACTGCGCTCATCAAACTCAATCGCCATACGCAAGGCACGACCGAAGGCCTTGAACACGGTTTCAATAATATGGTGGGCATTATCACCGCGAATATTGTCGATATGCAGCGTAATCCAGGCATGGTTAACCAGCCCGCCAAAAAATTCACGGAACAGGTCAACATCAAATCCACCAACGCTGGAACGCGGAAAATCAATGGCGTATTCAAGGCCTGGGCGGCCTGAAAAATCAATAACGACGCGTGACAAGGCTTCATCAAGCGGTACATAGGCATGACCATAACGGCGAATACCACGTTTGTCACCAATGGCCTGAGCCAATGCCTGGCCCAAGGTGATGCCGATATCTTCAACCGTGTGGTGATCATCGATCTCCGTGTCACCTTTAGCGCTCACGGCAAGATCGATCAAGCCGTGTCTGGCAATTTGGTCCATCATGTGATCAAGAAAAGGGATACCACTATCCAGCTTGGCTTGACCACTGCCATCGAGGTTAATGCTGACCTCAATTTGGGTTTCTAGCGTATCGCGTTTTACCGACGCTTTACGATCTGTCATGACTTTCTCCAAAAAACTACTATAACAATTAATCTTGAATTCGGTATTCGGCTGAGCGCGCATGCGCAGTCAAGCCTTCGCCACGTGCTAGCGTTGCAGCAATTTTACCCAGTTTAGATGCACCTTCGGGCGAACACATAATGAGACTAGAACGTTTTTGAAAATCATAAACACCCAGCGGCGATGAAAAGCGTGCGGTGCCTGCTGTTGGTAACACATGGTTCGGTCCGGCGCAATAATCGCCCAGCACTTCAGCGGTTGATTGCCCCATAAAAATCGCTCCCGCGTGGCGCACTTTGGGCAGTAACGATTGGGGATTGACCACCGACAGTTGTAAATGCTCAGGCGCAATGGTGTTAATCACGGTCATCGCAGTATCAATGCTGTCAGCTTCTATCATTGCGGCACGACGGTTTAACGATGCGGTAATAATCTCGCGGCGCTCCATTTCGGGCAGCAAACGGTGAATACTTTGTTCGACTTGTTCAATATAGGCGACATCTGTGCTGATTAAAATCGCTTGCGCATCTTCATCATGCTCTGACTGTGAGAACAAATCCATCGCCACCCAGTCTGCCGGCATACTGTTATCTGCCAACACCACTATTTCTGACGGGCCAGCAATCATATCGATCCCGACGGTGCCAAATACCATGCGCTTGGCTGTTGCCACATAAATATTGCCTGGCCCAACAATTTTATCAACCGCGGGCACGGTGTCAGTACCATAGGCCAGCGCGGCAATGGCTTGTGCACCACCAACGGTAAAGACGCGATTAACACCGCTAATGGCGACCGCCGCTAATACCAATTCGTTGAGCACACCATTGGGTGTCGGCACCACCATAATTAATTCATCAACACCAGCGACTTTGGCTGGAATAGCATTCATTAATACCGATGAGGGATAAGCGGCTTTGCCACCCGGCACATAAAGCCCGACACGGTCCAGCGGCGTGATTTTTTGGCCAAGCAAGGTGCCATCTTCCTCGGTATACTGCCAAGACTCACTTTTTTGTTTGACGTGATAATCGCGTAATCGTTGCGCCGCTTGTTCTAAGGCAATTCTTTGTGCTTGAGGAATCGTCTTTAAGGCCTGCTGTAAACGTGACGCTGGTAGCTCTAATTCAGCGGCACTGGCAACCTTCAAATGATCAAAGCGCTCGGTATAATCCACCAGCGCGGCATCGCCACGCTGACGCACATTTAACAGGATTTCGCCTACGGTATTACTGATGGCCAAATCATCGGCATCATCAAAGGCGCGAACCGCTTCAAGTTGCTGCCAAAAATCTGCGGATGCGGTGTTTAATCGTCGTATGGCAACCATGAGCCTGGCTTAGCTTGCCTCTACGGCAGCGCCGATCTGCTCAATTAATCGCTTAATACGAGACTGCTTCATTTTCATTGAACCCTTATTCACTACCAAGCGTGAACTGACATCCATAATGTGTTCCATTGGCACCAGTCCATTGGCGCGCAGGGTGTTACCCGTATCGACCAAATCAACAATTAAGTCAGACAAACCGACAATGGGTGCCAGCTCCATCGAGCCATAGAGTTTAATGATTTCAACCTGCACACCTTGTTTGGCATAATAGTCCTGCGTAGTACGAACATACTTAGTGGCGATACGCATACGCGCCTGGCGCTGAGTGTAGTCAGGTACGCCTGCGAGCATTAAGGCACAGCTGGCAATTTTTAAATCCAGCGGCTCGTATAAGCCATTGCCCTCATACTCAACCAACACGTCTTTACCTGCGATGCCAACATCAGCAGCACCATACTCAACAAAGGTGGGAACATCAGCAGCACGAATAATCACCAGCTTAACGTCAGGCTCATTGGTATCGATAATGAGCTTGCGGCTAATATCAGGGTCTTCTGTTGGCACAATGCCAGCGGCGGCCAGCAAAGGTAAGGCTTCTTGGTAAATACGCCCTTTAGAAACGGCAATAGTGAGATTATCGTTCAACTGTCTCTCCAACCACTAAGAAACCTCTGGCCAGATCTGGATAAAAATATTGAGCACACAACTTGATCAGAAACCCCTTAGTACGGCACTCGACGAATACTCGCGCCAAGCTGCTGTAGTTTTTCTTCGATACATTCATAACCACGATCTATATGGTAGATACGGTCTACTACGGTATCCCCTTGCGCTACTAAACCGGCCAACACCAAGCTGGCCGATGCACGCAAATCGGTTGCCATTACCGGCGCGGCGGTCAAGCTATCAATACCGGTACACAATGCGGTATTGCCTTCTAGGCGAATATCTGCGCCCATACGCTGTAATTCCTGCACATGCATAAACCGATTTTCGAACACATTTTCAGTAATTGCGCCACGCCCTTCGGCCACTGCATTGAGCGCAGTAAATTGCGCTTGCATATCCGTTGGAAAGGCCGGATAAGGCGCGGTATAAATATCCACCGCTTGCGGACGACGGCCTTCCATATCTAATTCAATCCAGTCATCACCCACCTCTATTTTGGCGCCAGCCTCACGTAGCTTCGCCAACACGGAGTCAAGCAAATCAGGCGACGTGTCCTTCACTTTAACCCGTCCACCAGTAATCGCTCCAGCGACCAAATAAGTACCGGTTTCAATTCGATCTGGCAAAATGCGGTATTGAGTGCCATGCAGTGTTTCTACACCCGTGATAACAATACGGTCGCTGCCGGCACCTTCAATTTTAGCACCCATGCTAATTAAGAAATTAGCCAAATCAACAACCTCTGGCTCACGCGCTGCGTTTTCGAGCACGGTCTCACCATCGGCTAGTGTTGCCGCCATCATCAAATTTTCTGTGCCCGTGACTGATACCACATCAAGAAAAATATTGGCACCTTTAAGACGGTCGGCCTTGGCATTGATGTAGCCTTTATCCATAGAAAAGGTCGCGCCCATAGCTTCGAGACCCTTGATATGGAGATTAATGGGTCGTGAGCCAATCGCACAACCACCTGGCAAGGACACATGCGCCTTACCATAGCGTGCCAATAAAGGGCCAAGCACCAAAATCGAAGCACGCATGGTCTTAACAAGGTCATAAGGCGCGTCAAAATTGCTAATGGTCGAGGCATTGACTTCAACGCCCATGTGCTCATCAATGGTCAAGGTCACGCCCATGCTCCCCAATAGTTCCATGGTCGTTGTTACATCGCGCAAATGCGGAACATTGGAAATCGCAACAGGCTCACGCGTCAGCAAGCTGGCAATAACAATGGGTAATGCTGCGTTTTTTGCGCCGGAGATACGGATGTCGCCATTGAGACAGCAACCGCCAGAGATAATGAGTCTATCCATACTAAATAGTAATTGTTACTCGACCAAAGAAAGGGTTCTTATGTTTAAGAAAACGTAAACTGACAATGTTTACGCCGTCTGCGGCACCTGCGTTTTTAGAGCCAATGCGTGAATCGCAGCATTCTCAACATTATCACCCAAGGTTGCATAGACCATGCGATGTTGTTCGAGAATAGATTTGTCACGAAAAATTTCTGCGACAACCACTGCTTCAAAATGAACACCATCATCACCTTTAACCTTAACATCGGCACCGGGGAGTCCGCTTAATATCATTTGTTCAATCTGAGGAGCTTGCATATTTTAAATCCGCAAATAGTGTCATTCTAGCATAAGGAAACTTCTATTAATCACTTATAACTCTACGTGATTGAAACGTGCAGAGGCGCGCAACCCTTGATTGGCAGGCAACCTGATACCTTCGCAGCAAAACATTGAGAGCAGCTAAGCTGCAATAGGTAAAATGGTATCGAGACGTGTCATCGCTAACACAGAGAGTATGTGGGCAGGCACGTCAACAAAACTCAGTTCGCCGCCAGCCAAGTCCACTTGACGATAAAGCTCAACCATAAATGCAGTTGCTGCACTATCGGCATAGGTGATTTGAGCAAGGCTAACAGAGAGACTGTCCGGGTGCGATACCAGCCTTGCAATCAATGCCTCTGACTGCGCCGCACTATCAAAGCTCAACTCACCACTGAGATAGCAATGGTTACCATCAAAGCGATGCTCAAGCCGGCTCATCATCACTAGCCGCTGCTCGTTTGTTACGACGCTCAAGATCTGCAACCAGGGCATCAATACCTTTTTTTCTCGCAAACGTGGAAAAGGTGCTGCGATAATTGGTAATCAGGCTAACGCCCTCAATGGTGATGTTAAACACTTTCCAGCTATCATTTTTTTCATACAACCGATAAGTCACCGCAACTGACCCATCGCCTGTGTCTACCTCGCTAGCCACATCAACATACCTATCGCCCTCTTCAAAACGCACAGGTTTATAGTGCACCTCGGCATCAGCGAAACGATAGAGCGCCTTGGCATAAGTGTTCAATAATAGCTCACGAAACTGTATGGTAAAGGCTTTGCGCTGAGGCACCGTGGCGCGACGCCAGTGCTTACCTAATGCCAGTTTCGACATACGTACAAAATCAAAGTAAGGCAATATTTTGTCACTGACAATTTTGCGTAATACGGCACTGTCTGCTTCAATCGCTGCTTTTTCTAACTGAAATGCTAACAACAAATCCGTCGTGGTCTTAGTCACTAATTGCTGGGCAGGGTGGTCTTCAGCTATCGCAACATTAATCAATAGACCGCTAACGAAAAAATAACCAACAATAAAAATCAATGATAAACGCTGCGTTATTAACACTAAATTCTCCTGAGCCAAACCTATCTGTATTGCTTATTTTGACACAAACAACCTAAACAACAGCTTAAGGAAGCTCTGGTTACTCTGCCTCGTTTAGCAAAAACTGGCCAATTAATTGCTCTATTACGATAGCAGACTGGGTTAACTGAATCACATCCCCCGGATTCAAATACTCTTCCTCTGCACCCGGCTCCAAACCAATATATTGCTCGCCTAACAAACCTGAGGTAAAAATGTTCGCCGAGGTATCAATCGGCAAGCGATCATAACCACTGCTAATAGTCATCTCAACCACCGCCTCATATCTGTCCTGATCATAGTTAATAGCATTAACGCGTCCCACTCTGACACCACCCAAGCGCACTGGCGAGCGCACTTTAAGCCCGCCAATGTTATCGAACCGTGCATTGACGATATAACCTTCGGTATCGGCAAAGGCGCCAAGGTTGCTCACCTTCATCGCCAACATAACCAGCGCAGCCAAACCTGCCACAACAAAGAGCCCCACCGCAATTTCGGTCATTCTGCTATACATAGAACTAACTCCCTGAAAACATTAGCGCAGTTAATATAAAATCAACAGCCAGCACGGCAAATGCACTATGCACCACTGTTCGCATCGTCGCGCGGCTAACACCTTCTGCCGTCGGCTTTGCATCATAACCTTCAAACACAGCGATCCAGGTAATAATAATACCGAATACTACGCTCTTGATAACACCATTGAGAATATCGTCATACAGATCCACATTAGCCTGCATCAACGACCAAAAAGCACCGCTATCAACACCTAGCATGCCAACACCCACCAAATAGCCACCAACAATACCCACAGCACTAAACATCGCTGCCAATAAGGGCATAGACAACACACCAGCAAGAAAGCGTGGCGCCACCACCCGCTTTATCGGGTCGACTGCCATCATCTCCATGCTTGATAGCTGCTCGGTCGCTTTCATTAAGCCAATCTCTGCGGTCAATGCAGACCCCGCACGCCCAGCAAATAACAAGCCTGCTAAGACTGGGCCAAGCTCTCGTACCAACGACAAAGCAATCACCTGCCCCAGTAGTTGCTCCGAGCCAAAATCACGCAGGGTATAAAACATTTGCAAACTGAGCACCATGCCAACCGCTAAAGCAGAGATCACAATAATTGCAATTGACAGCACTCCCACCTCATAGAGCTGGGTGATCACCAAGGAAAAACGACGTAACAACATCGGCAAAGCAGCAATGACCTGAGCAATAAATAAGGTGGCCTGACCCAGGCGAGCCAAGGTGCGTAGCGCCGCCTCGCCAATAAGTCGTATTGGCTCAAACATCAACAGCACCCTGGGCGGGGTGCGAATAGCACGCTGCGAGGAAGCGCTCTTGGGCGACACTTTTATTAATCAACGTATCCTTAAAATACAAGGCCATCACCACACTTTATTTAACGCTAGCAAATAAATCATTCTTATAGTCTGTCGCTGGATACTGAAATGATACTGGGCCATCTGGCTCGGCACGTAAAAACTGTCGTGCCCAGGGCGAATCTGATTGTTGAAGTTGTTTTGGTGTGCCACTCGCAATCACTTTGCCGGCTGAAATGATATAAACGAAATCTGATACCTCCATAGCCTCATGCACATCATGCGACACAATAATGCTGGTCATACCCAAACTGTCATTCAACAATTTAATCAAACGTGTGATGACCGCCTTGGTGACCGGGTCCTGACCAACAAACGGTTCGTCATACATCATCAAGCGCGGATCAAGCGCAATGGCTCGGGCAAGCGCAACCCGCCTGGCCATACCACCAGATAATTCCACAGGCATTAGTTCTGCGGCACCACGCAAGCCAACCGCCTCTAATTTTGACAATACCAAATGCCGTACCATTTGTTTGGACAACTGAGTATGCTCGCGTATTGGGAATGCAATATTGTCGTAAACACTAAGTCCGGTAAACAATGCACTGGCTTGAAATAATAGCCCCATGTTTTTCCGCGCTGCCAACAATTGACGCTTATTCAAACTAGGGATACTCTTTCCCTCAAAAATAACATCTCCTGCGTGCGGTCTGACTTGTCCGCCAATCATGCGCAACAATGTCGTCTTACCCGTGCCGCTGGGACCCATTATCGTGGTGATTTTTCCGCGCTCAATTTCCATATCAAGCCCATCAGCAATAACACGCGCGCCATAACTGAATTGGAGATCGTTAAGCGTCAAAATTACATCGGAAGACAAAGCACAACTCCGTAACGAATCATCAAATTAAACTGGCAGCTGACAACCTAGACGCCGATGCTCAAGCACTGGAAAATTCTTTCTCACGCGTGCAATAACACTGTGATCAACTTCTGCCACCACAACACCTGAACCGCTTGCCAAGCAATCGACAATACCACCCCACGGATCAACAATCATCGAATGACCATAACTTTCACGACCATTAATATGATAACCACCTTGGTTTGGCGCAATAAGATAGCATAAATTCTCGATGGCTCTGGCGCATACCAAATGCTGCCAATGCGCTTTACCCGTAACAGCCGTGAATGCGGAAGGAAGGAGGATAATATCAATTCCGCTTTCTGCCATTTGCCTAAACTGTTCGGGGAATCGCAAGTCATAACAGACTGCCAAACCAAGACGACCAAAAGAGGTGTCAACACAACAAACCTCATTTCCTGGCTCAATGGTTTGCGATTCAGCATACTGCTCGTTGCTCTCTTCAAGATTGGCATCAAACAAATGCATTTTGTCATAACGTGCGAGGCGCCGTCCTGAGCTGTCAAACATTAAGCAAGCAGCACGAATAAGCTTAGGGTTATTGCTGGTTAACGGTATCGTACCACCGACCAAACATATACCGTGCTTACTCGCCTGATTAGCAAGAAAATCTTGCACTGGGCCGATGCCATCGACCTCAGCCACGCGCAGTTTATCTTCCTCAACAACGCCCATAAACGAAAAATTTTCCGGTAAAACAACTAATTTAGCAGCATGCTCCACGGCGATATTGATTAACCTTTCCGCCTCCATTAAGTTTGCGCTGATGGTAGGGCCTGACGCCATCTGAATGGCCGCTACGTTAAACTTAATTTGTTTTGTCTGATTCATCACTGCCACTATTGATACGCTGCGCTGCTTCCTTTACATTTTTCGCTGCTGCGTTTTTTAATAAAATTACCTCAGGATCTGCCCAAGAGCCACTAACGTGATATTTGTAGTGTAATATTTTTGGATTAAACAGCTTATGCAAAAATAGAATAGCTGTGCCAATTCCTGCGCCCGCTGGCCCGGCAACGACGGCTCCAACCAATGGTAGGCTCGAGCTCACTTCTGGCGTCACTGCCATAATCTGATCATAATCTTGTTTCGCTAGACCAATTCTCCCTGCAATATCGATGCGTGCTGCTGGCCCTTGCAGTGACAAATCATCTGTCACCGCATCGCCATTCTTTACTGAAAAACTCCCTTCAATGGTATTAATTTGTAACCCTTTTTCAAATAAATCAGAAAAGTCTAAGCTTAAACGTTGCGGCAAAGCTTGGATACTTAACAAACCAAATACTCTGCCAGCACCCGGATCAATACCACTGAAATTAATATCTTTCACCGACAAACCAATCTGCCCATTTAATTTTTCGTGACTGTAGTCAAATGGTATCCCACGCCAAAAAACATTCGCATTGATAGTACTCACCCCACCATTAACATTATCTGCTGCGTAACCAAAATGATTTAACATAGCACCCAAATCAGTCGTTTCTGCTGCAACATTAAATGAAGACCGCTGCGTATTAGCTACCTGAGTCCAATTACCCGCACCTGCTAACAGCAGGGTAGGCAATCGTATTGCAATACCTTCAATGTGCTGCCCTTGCTTGATCTTGCTCGTCTTGAATGCTAATTCACCTAAATCGAGACTACCATAGTTAAACTGTTTAATTTTCACGTTAACCGTTGGAATTTCACGCGGGTCTAAATTATTTTCTGCAGGCGCTTTTTCTGGTGAATTTTCTCTGTTGACGTTTAATGCTAAGCTTTCCATATCAAGGGTAATATGAGCTCCTGTGCCAACACCTTCTGTCACAACCGCACCATTAATACCTTCTCCATTTAGCAGCACTCGCCAATTTCTTTGTTGTTGCGCCTCAACTTTCACGTTGTTCCAGTGATAGCCAAACACGTCCAGATGACCCAAGTCCAACATCGCCTCAATAGAGAGCGCATCGTCAGATTGCTCGTTATCAACCAGTGTTGTTGCTGCGGTTATCCAATCTGCCAAGATGAGTCGGTCAAGCTCGCCATGAATGACAATTCCTTTTGCCGCCGCTGCAAGTTTTGCTGGTGCCTGGCCTAAGCCGATATTTAACAAAGCAAGTTTGTTACCCTTTGCTGTCTGCTCCAAGTCAAGGTCTGCATAAATATTGTCACCAAACGACAGCGCCACTGGTGTGCTACCGAAAGGTAGCGCTGTTGCCACTGAAAAATGCTCAACAGCTGTCGCTTTCTTAGCAAAAGGATGAGGGAATTGGCTGGCAATGCCAACAAGATCTGACTCAATGTAGAGCTCAGAGCTGCCTCCCAACACAAGCACTTCGGCTTTCCATGTTGACTCGCCCTGCGCAAACTGCGCTAGCCAAGGTAAGCCACTAAGCTGTGCGTACTTGGCCACATCACCTTTGCCTTGCGCTGAAAATTTAGTGCCGCGCTTGTCACCCTTGACCGCTGGCTCGAGGTCAACCAATGCACGCATACCCAGTATGTCGGCAGCAATTGCCTTACCATGCAAACCTTGGTTGTCAAAACTCAGCGTGCCATCGATATTTTCTGCGACAAATGCATCATTGGCCACACTCAAACGATTATCAACCAGAGCCAGTTCACCATATACGTTAACTGGCCCCGGTATGGCTATATCCAATTCCAGCGAGAGCTCGCTATTACCTTCTACAGCTAATATCTTAAGCGAATCGGCAAACCTTTTTTGCAGCGGGCTTTGCTCAAGAAACAACAATGCATCTGAGCTGGCTCCTTGCATTGTTCCCGCTATGGTCATAGCAACGGGCTTAACGGTAAAATCAGGCACTGATATTTTCGCCGCATTAATTTTACTGTTAATCACTGTGCCATCGTTCAACAGCAGTTCGATACTTGCATTACGTATATGCAGATCAGCATGAATATTCTCGATAGCTGGCCAAGCACTGACATATTCAAGTGTGCCGTCAGTAATGTGCAGATCAAGCGCAAACACACCTTCACCGTTTTTAAAAGGGAATTGCTTGATCGGTCCTTTTAATTTGACACTCCCCGCCGACACTATGCCTTGCTTAAGTGCGCGGTCATACCAGCTTACTGCTTTGGGGTGCATCAGCTTTGCCGGCATATAAAGCGAGCGCTTGGAAATGTCCGCCTGCTCTAGCACCAAGGCCAGATCAATAGTCGGTGATACATTTTTATCAGCCGGTAGACGAACAGCCAGGTCGCCTTTGATAGCAAGATCCGCATTATTAATGGCTATATCGTTGGCTTCGATAAGTAACTCAGAATTCGACTTTGCCCAAGCGATATCCACCGCCAATTCATCAAATTGCAGTGAATCTCGAAACCACTGTGGCGCATCAAGTCTGCTATCAGATCCCGTTAACACAAGTTGACCAGCACTGTCCCCAGTACCACTTTGGTAAAAAACAAAACCACTTAGGCTATCAGCACCAGGAAAAATACTCGATTCATCAATGAAGGCATTGTCAAATTCTATATAGGCCGCAAATGGTGTCTTGTTGCCTGGTTGCTCACTGGGCTGCCAAAACAAAGTCGTGTGGCGGACATCACCACCAAACTGAATCTGATCAAGCTGTGATAGTTGCTTGCCCAATAGTTTGCTAGGGACAAGCGAGCCGGCCTTAATCAAACCCAGCATCTCACTGGCACGATAAGCTCCTGCTTGCAAAAGCAAAGAACGCGCTTGTCTATCGTGGTTATAACGCACTTGTATATCAAGCACCTGTTCCGATGCGCCGGCACGAGCAATACGCAATGGTGCAAACCCCACCGCCCATTCGTCATTGTTCTTTTCTAGAGAAAAATCTGCAGACAGCGAATTAATGATAAGTTCATCGCCAACGTTTGTTACAGTATCTTTAGAAGGTTTTCCGGCAACCCTTAAATTTTCTGCCGCGATACGCCCTTGTGCTACCACTGATTGGTTGGCGCCAATACTCGCCCATAGCTCTAAATCAACATCACCCCCTTTCACCTGCTGAGCACTAGGCTCAAAGCCAATGAGCTCTTTAGCAAAACCAGCCGCAGAAAGGTGTTTAAGCTTGATATAACTATCAACTAACCAATCTTCCGTCAGCAACGGCAAACCATCAAAGTTGGCAATTAATTCAATGCCCTTGCCTAGGGCAACCGGCACATCGACTTGTGCCGCAAGCTGATAGCCTGTATCAGAGGCAACAAAATAAATACCCATCTTAGAAAATGTATGCAGTAGCTCAGGCCGTTGCTCACTCGTAACATACACGGTGCCATTTTCTACGATCACTTGCTGTTGTTCCGACAACCATTGCACTAGGGCACGTTGCTGTTCAATATTCGCTAGCTCAGTGGATGCTGGCAAACCCGCCACCGCAAAACGACCATCAAGTGTTTGTACAACGTTCAACTCGAAACCAGCCAAACGAATCTCACTCGTTACCAGGCGCCACTGTCTCACTGAGCTAATGATATCAACGCCGAGAGATACTCGACCGAATTCCAGCACTTGCTCATCGCTAAGCGTAATAACAACATTGGCTAGCTCGATCTGGGGTTTGAAATGATGCCAAGAGGCATCCATCTTACCAATCAGTATCTTACGGCCAACATTATCGTTAATTGTCGATTGGATTTGATAGCGAAAGTCATCAACGTAAGGAATGGCTAAACGCACTAAACCTAATGTTATCGCAGCAATAATAATCACTACTGCGAGCACGTAGAGTAGTAGTGAAAAGGAATACCTCAATACACTCATGTCGCTAACACCAAAAGAACCCCTATCAGGGAAAGCCGATTAGGCATATCACATCACAACAAGCTTAGAACTTGTTAATCCACCGATTGCAGCGACGGGGGGCATTTATTTGCATTACACATACTCACATTGAGACCCTTGCACGAGGCAAGTGGCAAAAGAAGAATGAGGAAAAATGCTGTCAATACGTCTATCTTGGCAAGTTTTGTAACGAAAATCAGGGTTATTTTAACCATTTTTACTTGTCAATTGCCTCGCGTAAAGGCCTCACATTAATACAACATCAAACTGATCTCTCAAATAGAGTGGCTCAGTTTGAAAGCGGATAGGCTTGCCGATAAATTCTTCCAGATCAGCAATACTGGCCGCCTCTTCATCCTGAAACAACTCAATTACCTCACGCGAGGCCAGCACCAAATACTGTTTGACATCATATTGACGTGCTTCGCGCAAAATATCACGGAGAATTTCGTAACAAACCGTCTTCGCAGTCTTGACTGTGCCACGACCTTCGCAGGCAGGGCAAGATTCACAAAGCAATTGACTCAAACTCTCGCGCGTGCGCTTACGTGACATCTCAACCAGGCCTAATGGCGACACGTCAGTAATTGCACATTTCGCAGTGTCCAGAACCACTGCCTTTTCTAAGGCACGCAGGACTTGCCTCTTGTGTTCTTCTTCTTCCATATCAATAAAATCAATAATGATAATGCCGCCTAAATTTCGCAGCCGCAGTTGCCGCATAAGCGTATGCACTGCTTCAAGATTGGTTTTGTATATGGTTTCTTCAAAGTTACGGCTGCCAACATACGCGCCAGTATTAATATCGATGGTGATCATGGCTTCAGTCTGGTCAATAATCAGATAACCCCCTGATTTGAGCGAAACTTTGCGATCTAAGGCGCGCTGTATTTCGTCTTCTACTGAATAGAGATCAAATATTGGCCGCTCGCCAGGGTAGTATTCAATACGCGGCAATAATTCGGGAATGAATTTCCTGGCAACTTCGCCTGCGGTTTTGTAAGCCTCGCGCGAATCGATACGAATTTTATTGACTTGCGTCCAGGTCAAATCACGGATAGTGCGAACGACTAAAGGCAGATCTTCATGGACTACTTTTTTGACCGCGGTCTCTTTCGCTTGTCGCTGCACTGAACGCCATAGACGTTGCAAAAAATCCATATCAGCGCGCAGTTGCTCGGCGCTAGCACCTTCCGCCGCTGTACGCACAATATATCCACCAGCAATATCATCGCTCTCTTCACGCACCAGCTGACGTAAGCGATCACGCTCGTCGTCGCCTTCGATACGCTGCGATATGCCAATCGTTTTCATGTTTTCCATATACACTAAGAAGCGCGACGCAACGGATAAATGCATGGTCAAACGTGCGCCCTTGGTACCAATAGGATCTTTAGTTATCTGCACCAAGATCTCATCGCCTTCTTTTAATAATCCAGCAATATCCCATTCCACATCACCATTACTATTATGACCGTTACCACTATTGTGGTTGCCTACTTCAGCTTCGGCATCACCATTGACATGTGCGCGAACAGGCGCACCTGCGACATCAGACACGTGCAGAAATGCTGTACGATCGAGTCCGACATCAACAAAAGCAGCCTGCATACCAGGCAACACACGGCAAACCTTTCCTTTATAGATATTGCCAACTAAACTTTGCTTGCCAGAACGCTCAATAAAGACATCTTGCAAAAGGCCATTTTCGACATAGGCTATTCGCGTCTCTCGCGGCGTGACATTAATTAATAGTTCATTATTCATTATTTGTTTTCTTAGAGCCTGATTCACCAGGAGTCAGTATATTAATACCGAATCGCCTTAATAATTCGCTTGTTTCATAAAGTGGCAAGCCCATCACTGCGGAATAGCTACCCTCGATACGATCAATAAAACTTGCAGCAATGCCCTGCACTGCGTAACCACCTGCCTTGTCCATGACCTTCTCATAGCGGCTATAGCCTTCAATCTCAGCGCTGGTTAGCACGCGCATATGAACCCGCGTCACATTGCAAAGCAGCTCAACGGTAATCTTTCCAGTATCGACAACTTCACCGACCACCGCAACCGCGGTTAATACTTCATGCCAATGATTCGATAAGCGTGACAACATTTGCTGCGCATCGTCATGATCTATCGGCTTGCCCAGCACATCACCATTCACTACAACGATGGTATCAGCACCCAATACTGGGAGCTGCCCTCCACCTTGCGCTCTGAGAGTGCGTAACACTGACGATGCTTTTTCTATGGCAAACCGACAGACAGTGTCACGCGGTGCCTCACCCAATCGTGGCTGCTCATCAATATCACTGACACAGACCTCAAAGTTGACCCCAATTTGCTGCAATAATTCAGCACGCCGGGGTGATGCTGAGGCAAGAATGATATCTGGAGACGCAAACATCAGTGATATTTAACCACGGTGGTACGGTAGGCCACGGCCAATACTCCAGGCACGGTAGAGCTGCTCGGCGAGCACAACACGCACTAACATATGCGGCAAAGTCAGTTGCGATAAAGACCAGCGTAAGCTTGCCCGCTGCAAACAGGACTGCGCCAGGCCATCGGCACCACCTACCAATAAAGCGACATCATCGCCACTTGCCATCCACGCAGTTAATGAGCTGGCAAGCGTTTCGCTACTGTATTGCTTACCCTCAACATCCAGCGCAACACACAAAGCATTTCTGGGTATCGCCGCTAACATTCTCTCACCTTCAGCGGCTATCAGCCGCTTTATATCTGTATTTTTTCCACGCTTACCGGCTTCAATTTCACGCAACAATAAACTGCATTCATGTGGCAATCGCTTGGTGAAACCATGATAAGCATCGTTAACCCATGCAGGCATACGGGTCCCGATGCTGATAAGGTGAATACGCATAGATCAGGAAACGTTTGCTAGGTTACGGATTCGTTTGTGTTTTGTTCTTCCTGCGCATCATGGGAAATAGGAACATCAATTGCGCCTCCCTCTTCGACGTTATGTAAAATAGTCGGAATACTAGAACCTGCAGGCTCTGACTCCTTAACCTGCGGCGCTTTTGCAATCCATTTTGATAAATGCTGCCCCACATCCTGATAAAATAGCGGAAACTCTTTGCTAGAGTCCTCAACAAAAGTCTTGGCTCCTTTAAACCTAGCCGCCAAATCCACAACCCGAATGATTTCAAGATACGTTGGCAAATCAGAAACACCATCAGGAATTAGAGCTGCTGGGTTTTCAATAGCTTCAGCTAGTGCTGCCGATGTCATAGATATACGCCTCGGCCAATACGCTCTAACTCTAATATTTTCCACACCTTTACCTTTCAATTGACGAGTAATCCAATTAATTGAAGCGGTAGCCCTTGTTCTATCTTTTGGTGATTCAAGCTTCATACTTATATTAATAGTTCTTCTCAAACAGTCAGCAGAGAATATTATTCTCGATGCGGCATTAGGAATTTCAAATTCCGTTGAGAATCCATTATTCTGAGACAAGTCTGTGCAATCCTCAGAAAAATTCAATTCTGCATCTTTTTCCCTAGCCCGTGAAAGAGCTATTTTAACCGGCTGCCCGATAGACATACTTAGGTTAAGTGATAGATGTCTTAGTAGCTGATGCCATCCTGATACAGCCTTCTCCACTACCTCACTCGTTTTACCAAGTGTCATTGCATTTTGTGCCGAGCTACACAAGTCTTTCCACTCACTTGGCATTCTTGTTAGAGAGGAAACCCCCGATGAATCGTGGTCTAGATACCTTACCAATTCACTCAATATATACGCTTGCTCTAAATCATCCACGCTTCTATTAGCCATCAATAACACAGCCTTAGATTTTAAAGACAACCAAGAGAAATGATATAGCGCTACCGACCTCAATTTGTTTTTTGATACTTTAACTGGGTGATGGGCAGGTGTTGTAGAAAACTGATTTGATATTGTGATTAGCGCGTTTATTCCATGCGCTTTTGCTAAGTCTAAATATTCCTCAACTTGCTCTTTAGTCAGACCCACATTCCCTATTTTTGACTCAATCAAAGCAGTCCACTGCTTAGACCCGCTTGTAACAATTACTAACCCGTCAGGTCTTGATCCTTTCGTTTTCTCATTATTCTTGAATGTGACCTCGGTGTAGCACACTATCTTTATACGCTTACCCACTGGTGTCCCGGCATCAGATAATACTTCTCTAGCAAAGTCAGGAACTACCATAAAAGAGGCAAGAAGACTTGACGTTGCTCTTTCTTCTTTTTTTGAATCTGCAACTGTGGGTATCAGGCGCGCATATTGCCCAGTAGCAAGACGTTCCGTAATTTCTGATCCCATACTTATCTCCTTACTCTTTTGTTGAGCACTATTATGATACCTGCGTAACCTAATAGTCTAAATAATGGTATTAGCGTTAAAACAAGGCATTTTGAGACAACACAAGTCGGCAAATAAAGCGGCGCGTTTAAATCGCTGGCTATACCTGTTCACGTTCTTCCTGGTTATCGATATCCCATAAACCTTCCAGATTATAAAACTCTCTTGCTTCGGCAGCATGAGATGAACAATCACATCACCAAAATCAACCAACACCCATTCGCTCTCGATTTCACCTTCCATACCTGATGAACCATGACCTGCTTTTTTTAAGGTGTCGATCATATTGGATGCCAGCGACTTAACATGACGACTCGATGTGCCACTGGCGATAACCATATAGTCGGTAATCGAGGTTAAACCACGCACATCCAATACCAAAATATTTTGCGCCTTCAAGTCATCGAGCGCAGCTACAACTTGTTTTTTTATGTTCTCTGCTTCTATACAAAATTCCATGATTTACCTATGTTGTACTCCAGGAGCACGTTGATATAATTTATTTTGTTTGATATACGCCAATACGCTATCGGGAATTAGATATCTAACTGCTTTGTTTTCCAATAAACGTTGACGAACATCCGTCGCTGATATGTGCAAAGGCGTTACATTTAGCTCGCAGATTAGCCCTGCAGGGACAGACGACAGTTGTGACACATCATTCACTCTTACAGCGCCATAATGCCGCTTTACTTTATTATTCCACTGTATCGGATCACCACCGCGCCGCATCACTACAATATGCACCAAATCAAGTAACTCTTGCCATCGATGCCAACTCGCTAAATCCGCAAAAACATCACCACCCTGAATCAAACAAAGTGGTGTGTCAGTAAACTCTTGACGCAAACCCAATAGGGTATCGTAGGTATAGGATGGACCACCATCACGCATGATCTCTCGATCATCGGCATGCAAGCGCACTTGCCCTGACAAAGCCAGCCGCAACATTTGCCATCGATGCTGTGCTGACACTTGCGGTGTTTGACGATGCGGCGGTTGTGCGCTGGGAGTCATCAAGACTTTAGCTAACGAAAGCTGTTCGGCCACTTCTAACGCCGAACGCAGATGACCGAAATGGATAGGGTCAAAGGTACCGCCATAAATACCTATCATTTAATAGAAGTATCCCTAGCGACGAATATGGCCATCACCCAGTACAATATATTTTTGTGAGGTGAGTCCATGCAAACCGACAGGGCCACGCACATGAATTTTATCGGTACTAATGCCAATCTCGGCGCCCAGACCATATTCAAAGCCGTCAGCAAACCGTGTTGACGTATTGACCATGACGGAACTTGAATCTACCTCACGCAAGAAACGTTGTGTCGCAGAATAATTTTCACTGACAATCGAGTCGGTATGATTCGAGCTGTATTGATGAATATGATCCAGCGCCTGGTCAAGCCCGTCAACAATACGAATAGACAAAATAGGCGCTAAATATTCTTCATGCCAATCTTCTTCGGTTGCCGCTTTGGCCTTTGTAATAATAGTTAATGTACGCGCACAGCCGCGCAGTTCAACGCCTTTGTCGGCGTATTTTTCCGCCAACAGGGGCAAGACCCTCGGTGCAATGGATTCGGCAACCAACAACGTTTCCATCGTATTACACGTACCGTAACGTTGGGTCTTGGCGTTAACCGCTATCGCCACAGCCTTATCAATATCTGCGTCAGCATCAATATATACATGACAGACACCATGCAGATGTTTAATCACTGGCACACGGGCATCGGCACTGACGCGCTCGATCAAGCCCTTGCCACCACGGGGCACAATCACGTCAACAGTGTCTTTCATCTTCACTAATGCGCTCACCGCTGCGCGATCAGTCGTCGGCACAACTTGCACGGCGGCTAACGGTAAACCCGCCTGACGCAAACCATCATGGATGCAACGTGCAATCGCTTGATTAGAATATATCGCCTCTGAACCGCCACGCAATATTGCCGCATTGCCTGACTTTAAACACAAGGCCGCTGCATCAGCCGTCACATTAGGCCGCGATTCGTAAATGATGCCGACAACACCCAGTGGCACGCGCATATGACCGACTTGAATGCCCGAGGGCTGGTAACTCATATCGCTGATTTCGCCAACGGGGTCAGGCAGTGCTGCAATCTGGCGCAAACCAGCAGCCATTGACTCGATGCGCTCGGCGTTCAGCTCAAGCCTATCCATCAAGGCAGCGCTCAAACTACGGGCACGACCAGCATCAAGGTCTTTCTTGTTTTCGGCAATCAAATCAGCCTGGCGCTCAACAATCGCCTCAGCAATAGCGATCAATGCAGTATTTTTATCCGCCGTACTGGCAGACATCAGCACACGCGAAGCCGCTTTGGCATGACGACCCAGCTCGTTCATTAGTGTTTCGATGCTGTCCATATCGGTATTAGTCGTGATATCTGCTACTGTGGAGACCATGGTGAACCTTATTTAGCGGGACATTAAGCGCTGTTACGAACCGGCAAGGGTGCTGCACCAGCAATTGCTAATGCCAATTGTAGCAATTCATCCCACGCATTGCCTGCTTCAGCACCTTTAATGACACGATCTGCCCGTGCTGCACGACGCAGCAAGCGCTGCCAGCCCTTGGCATCCTGGCGTTTCAGGGCGGCACCGACCAACGGTAGCCGCTTTTGCCAGACACCGAGTGAACGTGCAACATTAGCCTCTACATGGCTAGCTGAGCCTGTTCTACCAGCTAATTTTACCAGCGTACGTAACTCTCGTGACAAAGCCCATAAAACCAGTGTGGCCGCGATACCCTCTTGTTGCAACATCGCCACCATACGCTGCACTCGCACACTATCGCCTGCTAACGCACTGTCAACCAAGCCAAAGACATCAAAGCGCGCATTATCGCTGATGCTATCTTCTATCAAGCGCAGCGTAATACGCCGATCAGCTTGGGTGCCATCAGCTACGATCAGGGCAAGTTTATCAATTTCCTGCGTAGCAGCAAGTAAATTACCTTCGACGTAATCGGCTAATAAGCGAATAGCATCTTGGTCCGCAGTAAGCTTCTGTTGCTGCATTCGCGCTGATAGCCATTGGCCTAAATGACGTCGCTCTAGCGGCCATATCTGCACCAGTGCGCCAATTTTATCCAGGGCTTTAAACCACGCAGATGTTTTTACCTTAGCATCGAATTTAGGCATGATAAGCAAAAAAACCGTATCCGCAGGCAGTTGTTGCGCCAGTTCACGCAATGCCTGTGAGCCGGAACTACCCGGTGTCGGTTTACTAAAACGCAGCTCGATTAAACGCCGATTAGAAAACAAAGAGAGGGCATCGGCTGCTGCTGCCAGGCTTAGCCAGTCAAACCCCGTTTCTACGTGGTGAACTTCACGTGAATCAAAACCTTGTGCGACGGCGGCCTGACGGACACAATCGGCAGCCTCTTGTACCAATAAAGGTTCATCACCTGACACGATATAACAAGGTAATAAAGAGTTTTCACAGTGCGCTGATAATTGCCGCGCATCAATTTTCATTGTATTAAGGAACCTCTGATTAATTCTGGAACAAGGTGAATGCCAAAGGCAGAGAAGGTGCCCTGGGGTACAATGAGATTGCCGATTGAAACATTACGGATCAAGGCGCGAATTGCCGCTAATAGTGGGCCTATTAGCAAAGTTCGCGCCCCGCAGGAAGTGTACCCCTCAAGGGGGTATTGAAATGAACCCTTGAGGTGCAACGCCGAGCTGCAATATGTCAGTCGCAAGATTGTGTTCCATGAATTGATCAGAGGTTCCTTAAACTCACCTGGGAAAATATTACTGCGCTAGCCTCACTCAACAACTGTTGGCGCCAACTCTACACGCTGTAAGACACGCAAAATCGTGTTGGCTACATCACTGCGCATATCTGCGTAAAGCCGTTCTTGTTCTTCGGCTTTAGCCAGCACTTGATTTGCATCAAAGGTAATATCGCGGCGTGCGCTTGTACTACGTTGTTTTGACTCACCCTCTATCACGGTGATTTGGTAGCTCACTGCATAATGTAATTCGTATTCAGAGACTTTGGCTGCGCTATTCACTGACAAGACGCGGCGCGAACGTGAGATCAAATCCAGATTGAGGCTGACATCGGCCAATTCATCGGCGGCAACTTGGGCAACACCTGCTTGCTGCAAGCGCTGTTTTAACAAAACAAGCAAGGCAGCATCTTGCTCGCCTCCGGTTAAATACACCGATGAAACAGCAAGCTCAACATTGCTGTTTTGCAGGCCACGCAGTTGATAGCCACAGGCCACAAGTGCGGCTGATAATACCAACAATAAAAATACTCTAGTGAGTGACAATGATATTCACCCGATAACGATATTCACTAAGCGCTTAGGCACAATAATAATTCTCTTTATCTCCTTACCCTCAACAAAACGGGCAACGTTATCAGAGGCCAATGCCGACTGCTCTATCACATCATTCGATGCGCCGACGGCCACTGTAATACGATCACGTAATTTACCATTCACTTGCACCACCAGTTCAATTTCATCACTGATTAACGCAACGCTATCGACCTGCGGCCAACCTGCATCGAGGATATCACCATCATGGCCAATCTGCTGCCATAAGGTATGGGCAATATGCGGCACTATCGGTGCAATTATGCGCAGCAATATCGTCACTGCCTCGCAGCGAGCCAAATCTGCACCATTATTATCTGTATCATTTTCTTGCGGCCACTGCGCAAGCAAGTTAACCATTTTCATGGCGCTGGCAACCACGGTATTAAATTGATACTTAGCCATATCGCGATTGGCCAATTCAAGCAAACTATGCAGCTCAAAACGCTGTTTTTTAATGGCAGCACCCAAGATTGACCAATCAGCCGCCGCTATCCGCTCAATATTGTTACGCAAGTTTTTATTTACTGGCTCTTCAAGCAATAATCGCCAAAGACGCTTAAGAAAACGATAGGAACCTTCAACAGCAGCGTCATTCCATTCCAGCGAATGCTCAGGCGGCGCCGCAAACATAGTAAATAAACGTACCGTGTCTGCGCCATAACGTTCTATGAGCGCTTGCGGGTCAACGGTATTGCCTTTCGACTTTGACATTTTACTGCCGTCTTTAAGCACCATGCCCTGCGTCAACAAACGTTTGAAAGGTTCGTCGGAAGTGACTAGGCCTTCATCGCGTAATAACTTGTGATAAAAACGCGCATAGAGTAAATGTAGAATGGCATGTTCAATGCCGCCCACATATTGATCCACTGGCAGCCAATCATCAGCGCGGTTATCGAGCATTGCCTTATCATTATCACGACAGGCATAACGCGCGTAATACCACGATGACTGCATAAATGTATCAAAAGTGTCGGTTTCACGTTTTGCCGGTTTACCACAGCCTGGGCAATCCGTTGCATAAAACTCATGCATACGTGCCAATGGTGAACCACTCCCTTCCACCAAAGTGACATCTTCAGGCAGTGTGACTGGCAACTGATCTATGGGCACCGGCACATCACCACAGCCATCGCAAATCACCATCGGAATGGGTGCACCCCAATAGCGTTGCCGCGATACACCCCAGTCACGTAATCGATAATTGGTTTGTCGCTGACCGCTGCCCTTAATTTCAAGTGCCTTGGCAATAGCAGTAAAGGCTTTGTCAAAATCAAGGCCATCAAAACTGTCTGAATTAATCAATATGCCTTTATCGGTATAGGCGGCATTGGTAAGATCCACCTCATCACCACTAGTTTTGGTAATAACTTGCCTAACAGGTAAACCGTATTTTTGTGCGAACTCCCAATCACGCTGGTCATGAGCAGGCACTGACATGACTGCACCACTGCCGTAGCTCATCAATACAAAGTTAGCGGCGTAAACCGGCAGTAAATTACCCGTTAGGGGGTGCGTGACTTTTATGCCAGTGTCGACACCCTCTTTATCCATTGTTTCCATAGCGGCTTCGGACGTTTGCATACGTTTGCATTTTTCAACAAAGGCTTGCAATGCGGGACGCTCTTTAGCGGCTCCTAGCACCAAGGGATGGCTCGGTGCGATAGCCAGATAGGTCACACCCATCAGCGTATCAGGGCGCGTGGTATACACCATAATTACCTTATGATTCTCTTGCGAATCACCCCCGGCCAGGTCGAATTTTATATCCAAGCCATAAGAACGGCCAATCCAATTACGCTGCATCGCGCGCACTTGTTCTGGCCACTCATCAAGTTGATCGAGCGATTCCAGCAACTCATCGGCATAATCAGTAATTTTAAGGAACCACTGTGGTATTTCACGTCGTTCGACCGGTGTATCACAACGCCAACAGCAACCATCAATCACCTGCTCATTCGCCAACACGGTCATATCATGGGGGCACCAGTTTACTGCTGAGGTTTTTTTATAGACCAAGCCTTTCTCATACAGGCGAATAAAAAACCATTGTTCCCAACGATAGTAATCTGGATGACAGGTAGCAATCTCACGCGACCAGTCATAAGCAAAACCCAAACGTTTTAGCTGAGCACGCATCGCCGCAATATTGTCGCGCGTCCATTTTGCTGGCGGCACATTGTTCTTGATTGCAGCATTTTCAGCGGGCAAACCAAAGGCATCCCAGCCCATCGGCTGCAACACGTTTTTGCCACACATACGCTGATAACGGCTAATAACATCACCAATAGTGTAATTGCGTACGTGGCCCATATGCAGGCGACCACTGGGATAGGGGAACATTGATAGGCAATAGAAATTATCGCCGCTGTGATTATCGATCGCAGCAAAGCTTCTGCTTGTCTGCCAATAAGACTGCACCGCTTGCTCTATCTCGGCGGCATTGTATTCGTTACTCATTGCACCTCGTATTCCGGTAGATACCATGCTGTGGCGAACGCCATACACATCTTAAGGGTGAATGTTAGCAGAGCAGCCGACTAAGCCCCAACTAATCAACGATAAGTCGACGTTTAAGTAAACTGGCTAACAACAATATGCCCAAGGCTAACAAGATAACAACCGTGTTTTGAAAGCGTACGTAGGGCGTCAACCCTGACTGTGGCTGTACATCAGCAGTGATAACATCAACGATATTAAGCTCGCTAACAGCCAACAAATGGCCTTTATGATCCATAAT